>JBFJNW010000125.1:0-1507 GCA_041617975.1 Saccharimonadales bacterium (SeqCode) | reverse complement strand
TTAAACCAATTGCGGTAATTAACGATATTCCAGCCAAGCATGTAAAAGATAGTGGTCTGGATTCAGATGGATATGGAGATGCAAACAAAGAGGGTAGGGTGATAGCTGCAGAATTTGAAGAATACTTTGTGGTTACCGCTTATACACCGAACGCAAAAGATAAACTTGCACGCATAAAATTAAGGCAAGATTGGGACAAAGCGATGGTCGCTTATTGTGCTGACTTGCAAAAGAAAAAGCCGGTTATTTATTGTGGAGATATGAATGTAGCGCACACCGAAGATGACCTGGCTCGACCCAAAGAAAACATTGGCAAAAAAGGTTTTTCTGACGAAGAACGAGAAGGATTCGAAAACTGGCTAAAAGCAGGATTCGTTGATTCTTTCCGTATGTTCGAGCGTGGAAATGGTTACTACACTTGGTGGACAGCCTGGGGAGGCGCAAGAGACAGAAATGTAGGTTGGCGCATTGACTATTTCCTGGTATCCGAAACTCTTCAGTCGCGTATTGAAAGTGCACAAATACATGCAGACGTCATGGGAAGTGATCATTGTCCAGTTAGTATCGAGATCAGTTAATGACTGAAATAGTTACATTAGTCGATGAACAAGACCGCGTCACAGGATCAAAATACAGATCTATGCTAACTGAGAATGATCGTTGGCGCATAATAACGATCTGGATTTTCAATAATAATAATGAATTGTTGATTGCTAAAAGGTCAATGAACAAACGGACGGACCCAGGAAAATGGGGACCATCGGTAGCAGGAACGCTTAATCATGGCGATACGTATCTTTTAACTGCACATCGTGAATTAGTAGAAGAAATTGGAATAGACACACCATTAAAAGAATTAAAGTTACTTATGCACCCCTCTGATGTAGGGTATCGAGCAAATATGAACTTTACAGGAATAGTAGATCTGCCAATTGATAGTTTCAAAATACAAGCAGTGGAAGTAGACGGAATTGCCTGGATATCTATGTACACCCTTTTAGAGGAACTAAAAACGCAACCAGAAAAATATGTAAAGGCTATGGACATAGTTAAGGAGTTATTTCCAGATGAATCAAGATGAACACACCAACAAAGTAATGCACCTAGCTGTCGATAAGACACATAAATTATGGGTTCACGATTGGGGTAATAAGAATGCCAAGATCCCGATAATTACAATTCACGGTGGACCAGGAGGACAGAGCAAAGACTCACAAAAAAACCTATTTGACCCGGAAAAGCAGAGAGTAATATTTTTCGATCAAAGAGGTTGCGGCCAAAGCACACCAAATGGTTCATTAAAAAACAATACAACCAGTGAACTTATTGAAGATATATCATTAATTGCCGATGAGTTTAAAATTGATAAGTTTATTTTAACCGGCCGATCATGGGGGTCGTGTCTATCACTACTGTATGCAATCAAGAATCCCAGCAGAGTCAAAGCACTGGTTATTGGAGGAATATTTACAGGATCATACGATGAAATCGAGTGGTTAAACAATGG
>JBFJNW010000124.1:0-1719 GCA_041617975.1 Saccharimonadales bacterium (SeqCode) | reverse complement strand
TCCTGCAAGTGCTCCGAAAATGATCCATGCTATTAATCCCATTATATAACCTCCTCGTTATTATTGCTCCTAACTATGTCGTAAGAGCTTATATATATAATAAATTCTTATCTGATATATGTCTGTCGACCACATTACATAAGTGTTAAAATAGACATTACAAATAGGACGTTAGAAATATTACATGGATCACATAGAACAAGTATTTAAACCAGGCTACCAAAGGATCTATCCATCAGGTCAAATCATGCTTTATCAGGGGGAGAAATCTTCTAGTGTTTATTATATTCACTCTGGCTACATAAAGGTTTACGACATTACCGTAAGGGGTGAAGAGAAAGTGCTGCTGATCCTTGGCAAAGGCGATTTGTTCCCGCTTATTTGGACTTTTGGAGCAAGCGATTCATTACTTTATTTCTATGAAGTTCATGAGGAAGTAGAGCTAAGCGTACTGCCTAGAGATTCGTTTATCGAGCATATTCAAAAAGATCATCAATTTACAATTGCACTACTTGAATATTTTGTAGACAGAACAAAAGAACTAATGACCAGAGTAGAATCAATTGAAGGCACTAGTGCGCTGCATAAGGTTGGGCAAGTGTTACTGTATCTTGCTAATACCCACGGTCAAAAATTAGCCAAAGATGCACAGCTAATAAAACTAACCATCACTCACCAACTGCTCGCACAAATGGCCGGCATAACCAGAGAAACGGTAAGTATTCAAATGAAGATATTTGAAGAAAACGAAGCAATCGAAAAAAACGAAGCCAACCTAATAATTCATACTGACAGAATTGAAGAAATTCTAAGCACCGAGAAAAAGTAATCTTTCCTAGCACGAAAAAAGCCCACCAAAGCGGTGAGCTATTTTCGTGGTGATCTCACGGGGAATCGAACCCCGATTGCCAGGATGAAAACCTGGTGTCCTAACCGTTAGACGATGAGACCATATCAATTTAAAATGTTAAATATTTTGTGCGAGCCTGACTGCCAGGATGTCATAATTGAACTTTACTCGGCAAGCCTCGCTGGCTGTTATCTAATCTCATTCACGATGAGACCAAAATATCTTCTAAAATTTAACCGTCCAAGTGTAACACAACAGAGGCGGTATTGAAATCCCCCACATTATGTCGTGGGGGATTTCTTTTAGATCTTTCGTTTTTGAGCGGTCAGTCAATGCTCATGTAACTGTTACGTAATGTACCATATTTTTAGTAATTACGCTAGTCACTTATCCACAGATGATTACATGAATCGTCGTGCGTATACAAATTTGTGTGCAATACCTGCAGCAAACGATACAGCTGCAAACATTCCGATCATATCACCTGCACCAGTTTTAGGAAGTTCTGGTGGTGTTGTTACACATTCAGGGCTGTTCTTTGGAAGGTGTTCTTTGCCTTGTATCGGACAGTTTTCAACTTCTTTGTCGGTGTTGATTGTCACGTTACAAGCATTGCTTGTGTGGTTAACAGTCTTACCGTCAACAGTAAAGTCTACGCTTGTCTTAACAACATATGTACCGCTCTTAGCGTATGTGTGCTCAACTGTGTCTTTGTTGGTTAGCATTTCAGTGCTACCGTCGCCAAAGTTGTATCTGTACTGTTTGATGGTTGCGCCGTTTTTAGCAGTAGCTTTAATGTTGAACTGGAACTTACGAGCACCAAGCTTTTTAGCTTCAACCAAGTTACATGCATAAATTGGCTTCTCTTC
>JBFJNW010000123.1:0-1729 GCA_041617975.1 Saccharimonadales bacterium (SeqCode) | reverse complement strand
GACCGTAACTGTAAAATTATAATCTGTTCGCATCTCGGCCGACCAGAGGGCAAGGCTGATGTTCAATATTCTCTCGAGCCTGTTGCGGGTGAATTAGAGAAATTGCTTGGAAAAAATGTCGATTTTATATCCGAAACCATTGGAGACGGAGTTGCTGATCGAATCAACAAAATGAATTCAGGCGACGTGTTGTTGCTAGAAAATTTACGTTTTTACAAAGAAGAGGAAAATAATGATGACGAGTTTGCTAGATCGCTTGCCTCGCTTGCACAAGTTTTCGTGCAGGATGCATTTGGTGTGGTGCACAGGGCACACGCGTCAACCGATGCTATTACACGCCATATAGAGAGTGTTAGCGGGTTATTATTAGAGAAAGAAGTCAGAGCAATAGAAAAAGTCATGGAGGCCCCAGAGCGCCCACTTGTGGCAATAATAGGTGGTGCAAAAATCAGCGACAAAATAGATATTTTGAACAAGTTTGTAGAGATTGCAGACATTGTCGCGGTTGGTGGCGCAATGGCTAACACCTTTTTGCTTGCAGAAGGCATTGATGTTGCTAAGAGTATGGTAGACGAAGATGACGTACCAGTAGCTAAAGAAATTATCGAAAAAGCCAAAGCCCGAAGCCAGAAAGAAGACTTTGTATTTTACATTCCGCAAGATGGGGTTGTTGCCAATAAAATAGATAAAAAAGCACAAACCAGAATTGTTGATTGGGATGCTCATGTTATTGCCGATGTCGAAAGTTATCCGAAGCGAGCTTCAAAAAGCGCCTCAACTATCGCAGACGATGAAATGATATTAGATATTGGTCCTTTTTCTGGTGCGTTTATTTCTGGCTGCCTACAGTTGGCACAAACCGTTGTTTGGAACGGGGGGATGGGAGTGACTGAATTAGAGGGTCTACAAGGTCCAGTAGGTCCTTTTGCGCACGGTACAGACTTAATCATGAACGCTATGCTTGGCGCACATGGTAATAAGCCGTACACATTAGTTGGCGGTGGTGACACCGTAGGATTTGTCGAAGAAGAAGGATTACTTGCAAGTTTTGATCACGTATCTACTGGAGGTGGTGCCAGTTTAGAACTAATGAGTGGTAAAAAACTGCCCGGTGTAGAAGCATTAGCGAGTAAAGATTGATAAGTGATACAATAAAAGCATAATCATTATGAGAAAAAAAATAATAGTCGGTAACTGGAAAATGCATCTCAACACTAGTCAAGCTAGCTTGTTATTGCATCGTCTTCATGAAAGAATCAAAATCCATCGTGATGTAGAAGTTGTGCTAGCCCCAAGCATGCTAGTTTTACAGCCATTGTCCATGCAGATTGACAGAAGAAAATTTAGGTTGGCGGCTCAAAATGCCTTCCACAAGGACGAAGGTGCCTTTACTGGTGAAGTTAGCTTTACGATGTTAAGAGACCTTGTTCATTATGCAATCATCGGACATTCCGAAAGGCGTCATGAATTTGGAGAATCTTTAGAAACTGTGCGCGACAAAGTAACTGCTTGCGTCCGCAACGACATATCACCAATAATTTGTGTTGGCGAGACAAAACATGAACGCCTGGATGGCGAAACAAAGCAGGTGATCCACGATCAATTAACAACAGCGGTCAGTAACCTAACATCTACTGATATAAAACGAACCATCATTGCCTACGAACCAGTATGGGCGATAAGTAGTGGTGCAAATTATAAAAATCACGAGATTGCCAGCCCAGATGAT
>JBFJNW010000122.1:0-1799 GCA_041617975.1 Saccharimonadales bacterium (SeqCode) | reverse complement strand
TGATGCCTTGAGTCAAGGAAAAATAGTTATAGCAAATAGGTTCACTGGTTCTAACATGGCACATCAAGGAACAAAATTTCAGAATTCAGAAGAGCGTCGTGGATTTTTTATCTGGTTAGATAACTTAGAATTCCAGATGCTAAACATCCCTAGACCAGATCATAATATCGTTCTCAGAGTTCCAGCTGAAGTTGCTCAGAAATTAGTGGATCAAAAGGGTAAGCGTAATTATACAGATTTAAAGCGCGATATATTAGAAGCAGATCTGAAGCACATGGAAAAATCAGTTGAAGTATTCGATGAGCTTTGCATGTTGTTTCCCAAAGATTTCCAACGAATAGACTGTGTTCGAAATGACAAACTAATGTCTATCGACCAAATTCACGGACAACTTTACGAAACCATTAAACCTTTTTTGCCGGAAGTAGTATCAAAATCGACGAAAAGTACGACCATAGAGGCACCTGTAATATCCAAGGACGTAAAATATGTCAATAAGACTAATAATGGTTTCGTAATCACAGATCTAGGAAAAAAATTCCTTGATGATTGTGTCACTAATTCCGAAGACAATGTCTACGCATTCAATGACAAGCTCAGCCCATTAACTATTGCTGCAGCTATGGCACGGTTGTCTAGGCGCGGAGATGACATGCGGATCACAATTTTAGATGAATTCGCCGCTGCAGCTGGTAAAGACGAGAAACTTCTAAAACGCGTAATTACTGCGTATGGCGATGATTCAGTTCAGCAATTAGTTGGACAACACGTAGTTGTCGAAGATGCTTCTAATCTACTTACTAAAAAGCTTGAGTGGGGAAGACTTGCATCTTATCTTGAGCAATCAACAAGGTATATATATTTTGATCAAAAGGATAAAAACGGCAAATACAAATATTTCACCCCAGACCACTTCGACGCACCAACCAAAAAAGAATATGAACAAAGCATGGACGCTATTTTTGAGTCCTATTCCGAACTCGTCCATAAACTAACTGATTTCGTAAGGTCTAATTCAAATACACCTAAAGATGAGCAAGATATCGCATGGAAGGGTGCTACAAGGGCACAAGCATGTGATGCAGCCCGTCCAGTGCTGCCCACTGCCACCAAATCGACTGTCGGTATATATGCTTCCGGCCAAGCACTAGAGAGCCTGATAATGCATTTGATGGCAGATGAACTGCCAGAAGCAAAAGAAACAGGCAAAAAGCTATTAACAGAAGCCAGAAAAGTCATTCCGACTTTCTTGGAGCGTGCCGACAAGCCTGAACGCGGTGGAGCCACGATTGCCTATAACGCCAATACAAAGCAAAATGTAAAAAATTTAGCTGTAAGTTTGTTACCAGAACAACACGCACCTGAGACAGAAGCCGTGACTCTGACCAATTTTTGGCCAAAGAATGAACTAGATCTTGTACCAGACATGCTTTACGAGCATTCTTCGCTAAGCCTAAGAGACATCAAACAAGAAGTTGCCTCTTGGTCTATTGATAAAAAATATCAAGTATATGACGCCTATATGGGCGAAAGACTAAACAGGCGTCATCGACCAGGAAGAGCTATAGAAAATGCTCATTATTCATGGGACTTAGTATGCGATTATGGGATTTTTAGAGACCTACAAAGGCATAGAATGGTAGACGATCTTAATTGGCAGGTTTTAACCCCTAGGTTTGGCTATGAAATCCCACAGCTTGTGGAAGACGCAGGAGTTAGTGATTTATTTGAAGCTTGTTTTGACGAAAGCTTAAAGCTATACAGTTATTTGCAAACTGCAGGATACGAGCTAGAAGCCC
>JBFJNW010000121.1:0-1970 GCA_041617975.1 Saccharimonadales bacterium (SeqCode) | reverse complement strand
TTCTGAAGTGTCTGGAAAATGCAGTGATTCGTAGGCTTTCGCTCTAGAATAAAGGCCTTTTGATTCAACTAACCAAGATGGCAACGACTCATCTAGATCACGTATAGTTGGCAAAACTTGGAATATACATTTTCTTATTTGCTTAGAAGTAAGGCCTTTTGTCTCTTTATAGACTGGTAATATTCTGGCAGTATTTACTGGCATCTCACTCACGAGTTCAATGCTGGGATTTGTGATACTGAGTTGCTGATAGTTGAATGCAAATTCACCAGAAATATAATAATTTTTCCCGGACTTAATTGATGCAGCCCTGTATGGCTGATTAAACCAAGTTAACTTCACACTCCCCGTATCGTCACTAGCCACAGCTTCTGTGATGTGCAGTCCACGCCTAACGTAACGACCCTTAACTTGCTTTATGGCCACCTCAAGACTCACAGAACCAGGAACAATTTGTGATATTTTTTGTAAATTAGAATAATCCTCGTAACGACGGGGTATGTAATCTATAAGATCGTAGACTGTCTTAATGCCAAGCGTGTGAAACTTGTTTTTTAATTGAGGGCCTACACCTTTTACAAATTCAACTGAATCTTCCAATCTCATCAGTCCTTAAGTATAGACTGCTTGGGAGAATGTTAAAATTTCTATTTTGAAGCTTTTTTAACTAAAAAGAATATGCTTGGACCAAAATAACTTTTTGCTAATGGTTTTTGTAAGCTTTTTTCGACTGCAATCATTGCTGGTTTTGGAATCAGCTTCTTAAGCGCTGGGCTCCTAAGATTCGAAACAGATAGAGTTTTTTCTACTTTAAATCCGGCATGAGCCAACTGCTTGATTACAGTTTTTGGATTATGGTTTACAAATGCTGGATTGTCGTCATTCTTGTTTTCTTCTGATCGAATATCAATTGGCTCTTTTGGAAGTTTCTTGCCTTTTATTGCATGTTTGAGTCTGTTCCGACCGTGAGCGTAATTAGCGACTTCTAAAATCATCATGCCGTCTTTAGTCAGCACTCGATGTAGTTCAGAAAACTCTTTAGATGGATCTGGCAAATGGTGCATGACCCGTATCATAGTTATAAGATCATAAGATTCATCTTTAAAGGCTAGTTTGTCGGCCTGAGTTCTAACTTTGTCGACTTTAGGATGCTTTTTCAAAAATTCTTCAGCAATTTCAAGCTGCTTTTTAGATGGCTCTGCAAGAGTTACTTTATCAGCGTAGTTTTCTAGCAAAACACATAATCGGCCATAACCGCCACCTATATCAACTGCTTTTTTCACATGCTTTCCCTTTAGCAAGCGTTTGATAGCAATTTCTTCAGCAGCGTGTTCGTAGTCGCGTTCGTTCCAATAATGGAGATAATTATAGTCACCGTTGTCATATTGATCGGCAACTTTTATAGATTTCTTGGTTGTTGATAGATTCTTAGGCATAACGAGATATGAGTATACAGCAATTAGAGCTGAATCAATGCAAATTTATTTTTTCCTTTTTGCAGCAATGCGTAGCCATCTAGTTCTCCGTGATCTTTATTCAATACTACGTCATCTGTTAATTTTTGATTATTGAGCTTAATTCCGCCTTGCTGGATTAATCGTCGCGATTCTCCATTTGACTGTGTTAATTCTGCCTCTACCATGCACTGTATTACCGATTTACCGCTACCGTCTGTCACAAACGGCAACTCGTCTGCAAGTAGTGCAATATCAGTACTTTTAATCTCACTTACATTCTGAGATCCAAAAAGCAGCTGAGTAACCCTGACTACTGAATCCGCTTTATCGGCACCGTGAACAATTTTAGTAACTTCATAAGCTAAAGCCTTTTGTGCGCTTCTCTCAGATGGATTATTCTGAAATTCAGACATTATTTCATCTATATTGTTTTTGGTTAGCTCTGTATAGATCTTTAAATAATCTTCAACTCCTTCGTCATCAACGTTTAGCCAAAATTGATAAAATTTATAA
>JBFJNW010000120.1:0-1971 GCA_041617975.1 Saccharimonadales bacterium (SeqCode) | reverse complement strand
GGTGGGATCAAGTAGACAAAAGTATCGAGGATGAATGGTCATATACGCTCTTAATTGATCAAGAACGCACAGATAGACGTCAGGTATTTTCAAAGCTTAGAAAAGAGCTCGAAAGATTGGAGCAATTTGGAACATGTGATGACGCTGCACGCTCGTATCATGAACTACCAATTGACGGTAGTTCAAGGCTTATGGTGTTATTTGAACGCAAATCAATCGAGGATGTAGGGGACTATTTTAGGATTGTTTCTAATATAGAAGAACATGATGAAATGTCTGATGGTATGGTACTTAAATTATTTGAGTATGGTGTTAGTGTGGATGAAGATTTATTAATTACCCGAAGTGATATTAGAAAAAGAGGTCAAGATGATGCATCTTATGATGATATGGACACTATCGAGGCTCCATGGATTTGGCTCATGAAAAATAGAGTTGGCCAGAAATTGTCGCGCGAGTATAAACCAGCAATACCGTATGACGACTCATGTGGAGGAGAAGATTTTACGCGTTTAATCAATAGGCGAATAAATGCAAAAGTACTTTTAGACATCACGGAAAAGCTTGGAAGTGTAAGCTTGGTTGCACCATTAGACTGGTAGAATATAGCCATGCAGACTGAAATTGAATCAAAATTTATGAATATTGATCATAATCAAATACGCGAAAAATTAATGTATATTGGTATGAAATGAAAATCATATATAAATCATATTTAAAAATGATTTTGGTGGTGGGGGATTGATGTTTTCTAAAAAAGCTAAATTACCCAAAATTACTAGCAAAACTAAGCTGCTTTGTTTTGATCTTGAGACCAATGGCCTGCATGGACAGACATTTGCAATTGGTGCAATTTTGATGAATGCATCTGGTAAGGTTCTTAAAGAGTTTAGTGCACGCACTCAAATAGATGGCGAAGTAGATGAATGGGTGCAGAGTAATGTCATGTCCGCAATAGCCGACATGGTGATAACTCACGACAGTTTTGAAGCAATGCAAGAGGATTTTTGGCAATGGTATTTAGCTTCCGAAAAAGAGTGTGATTACGTTTTAGTCAGCCATGGGTATCCTGTTGAGTATAGGTTTTTGTTGCAGTGCCAGGAAGTTGACATTGAAAAACGTTATTGGGATCACCCCTTCCCGCTTCTTGATCTAGCATCAATTCTGCTAATGACCGGAGATAAAAAATCAATCGTTAAAGACAATGTATTGGCTTTGGTTGAATCTCGTGGTGGTTTTTTAAGGCATCATCCAGTGCATGATTGCACCATAAGCGCGCTAACTGCGTTTGAGGCTTTTAGAGTTATGGGTTTAATCAAGTAATCGATGTAAAAATTATTTGTAATTCATTTGTGCTACTAGCGCAACTATCTGCTATAGTAGTAGCCACAAGCAAAATAACGTGGTGGGAAATTAAGAGAGGGTCTTAAGATGAAAAATATATCAAAACTTTTAGTTGTAGTGGCCATGTTTGCATTTGCATTCGGATTTGTAACTACTCCAATATATGCAGATGACAATGAAGCTCATAATGAAACAGAGCACACAGAAGGTGCTGAAGAAGAAGCCGTAACACCAACTCCCTATAGTTTCGTAGCTCAAGCCGGGGATTCTTACACAGAAATTGCAAGAAAAGCTGTTCAGACAATGGGAATTTTAGACAACATTAACTTAAGCCAAGCTCAGATTATTTTTGCGGAAACCAAGCTTACGCAAGCTGCAGGTTCACCAGGGCTTGAAGTAGGTCAAAAAGTCCAAATTGCTGAGGACATGTTAAAAGGCATAGTCGAGGAAGCAGTAAATATTTCTGAGGCCAATGAAGCACTTTGGGAAGAATACGTAAAGTTTGTAGATTTTAATACAGATAATGTAGGCGAAACTCGAAACTAAAAAACAATAATTACTTGGTGAATAAAGTTAATTATTTGACTTAAGTTCGATAATCTAATCGCAGGACCGACAACGTCATGG
>JBFJNW010000119.1:0-2115 GCA_041617975.1 Saccharimonadales bacterium (SeqCode) | reverse complement strand
TATCCTCTAAAAATACCTCGATTTTGCCACCTGCAGGTGTGTAGTAAATGGCGTTATCTACAAAATTCATAATAACTTGGCGTATTTTTGTTTCGTCTAGAGTCAATATCGGGAACTTCTTGGGCTTTTTATATTCAAGTGTTAGGTCTCTGGCTTTGGCTGTTGGTTTAAGTTGCTCGATCTCGGTCTCTACCACATCCGCAAGGTTGGTTTCCTTAGAATCGATTACAAATTTGCCTGTTTTTAGGCGTGACACGTTAAGAAGATCGGCTATCAAGTAGACCATCCTCTGTGAGCTCAAAAAAGCCTGCTCTAGCATGCGATCCTGTTTTTTGTTAACTTTGCCCACATCCCCCTCTAGAACCATGCTTAAGTAGCCCTTAACGCTTGTAAGTGGTGTTCTAAGTTGGTGGGATGCCATACTTATAAATTCGTCCTTTGTCTCATCCATTTGCTGTAGTTTTTCATTTGTTCTTTGAAGCTCTGCGGTCGCAGCATCTACCTTGTCCTGAAGCGTAATATTAAACTTCTCTATTTCCTCAAACCTTAGTGCATTTTGAATCGCAATCACCAGCTCATTTGCGATAATTTCTATCATATTTTTATCTTGTTTAGTGTAGGGATTACCGCTTTTTTTGCTGCCAAAAATTGCGTAACCAAGACCTTCAGTTTCTAAACTTACTTCTCGTGCGAGCCTCGCAAGTACAGCTATGTCGTATTTCCTCAGCATAGCTTTTAGAGGATCGTCCTCTCTTAGATCATCAGCAATTATGACAATTTTATTCATGGAAGGAGTAACGCTTCTAGCAAAATTGATGTCATTTTGGTCAAAGCCAGCTACATGGCTATCGCTTCCAATTATTCTCTGAGGGCTATAGGCAGTTTCTTTTAGACCAAATAAACAGTAACTACTCTTTAAGTTTGTATCGATAATCGTGGCACATTTACTAAGCAATGACTCAACATCAACATTCGACACCAACTCTTTGTTCAACTGATCCAGAAAGTACTGCGGATCATACGCATCTTGATAAAACAATTTATTTGTCAGTTTATCGAAGTACTTTTTAAGTGGCTGTGCAACAATCCCGGCGACTATGGCCATGAATGCATAGAAAAACTGTCTTGTGAAGTTAATGTCACTCCCTTGGAAAATAGTAGCTGAAGTAAGTAGGAGTAGTGTGCCGTAGACAATGATTATACCCCCCAGCGACAATATATAAGCAACTGTTCTTGCAACTATAAGTCGAATGTCAAGAAAACCATGCCGAATAATCGCAACTGACATGAACGTAGCCAGAAAAATTACAGCATTTGGTCCATAAAGGATTGCATCAGTATTTCCAAGTGCGGGCAAAATTGCATTTGCCAGTATAGAAGGAATGAGCGTAAGTACAATTCCTATGAACATATACCTTATCTGTGCTTGCTCTTTGAAAGATGATGTCCTTCTGTAATGTCGAATGAGATTGATTATTCCAAGCGTAAAATATAACAAGAGTAATGGCGTAAGATATAAGTAAATAGCCCCTGTTTGGGTGTTTTGGCCATAAGAATCAATGCTTTTTATATTTAATGACGAATGAATAGTTAACAATAGTGGAACTATAGGCAAGAAGAGTAGTATTTTTTTCTTGGGAGAAAAGGATCGCTTAGTAAAAACCGCCGTAAATATTAGAAAAGCTACTGGCATAATCACAGCACCTATCATGGTGGATTTTGCAAAAAAGAGTGCAATGGAAGGCTCAGGAGAAATGTTTGTGAGCAAGTTTGTGAGGAGCCAAAGGAATACTCCGCCTAAAAACACAAACAAAGATTGATTTGTGCGTTGTTTGTTATTACTTGCAATAATTAATAATGCAAGAATCAATGATGTCAGGGTGCTAAATGTAAGAAGTAAGTTAATTGCAAGCATAATGATCTACTTATGCTTAAGTGTAGAGAAGATTGTGATATTTATCTACTTTTTTAATGAAATAGCGCGGTAGTTTTGATGGGCGATTGGTTGAATATCAATTTCTGTCTGTGGGCAAGCGTTTATCATCGCGTTCAAAAATACGTCTAAAAATCCCGTGTTTGTCTTTCCGCAATCAAACACGACCGCAATTTCGTTAT
>JBFJNW010000118.1:0-2147 GCA_041617975.1 Saccharimonadales bacterium (SeqCode) | reverse complement strand
ATAGTGGATAGACATCGTGTCGGCCATCATATCTAAAATATGTTCGCCAGAACTGATGGCCGTCTTCAACGATAGTTCTGACACTCCAATAATCTGTATCGATTAATGTTTGAAGGCTTTGGGCATGCGAAGAGAAGTTTCTAAGCATGTGCTGACGAAGTGACAAAATAATATTCCAGAACGAATTTCCGGTAGCAATAATCCTCATTGGCGCAGGCACATCCCATATATTGTTGGTAAACATCGGGATTGGCTGATACGACACGTGCTTAGGTGACTCTGTGAGTGCATAAACATAGCTTAGGGCATTCAAGTATTGTTCGTGTGGTCTGTTGTCAGAATCTAGTGTGGTTACTATGACTTTAAGTGGGTCTATTTTGTGCTTATGGACGTATTTTTCTAGCTCTCTTCCGGCAAAAGTTATGTTTCCGCCCTTGCCTTTAACTTCTTTGTCGGTAACTGGGTGCTTAGTTGCGATCACATGCTTGAATACAGATTTATACTTCTTAACAATCTCTTTTACTGCCGGTTCTGACTGTGCACCATTTCTTTCCTCGTATGCCATTACCAATATGACCTGTTTCATATCATAGTCAGAATCAATCACGGCCTGAACTGTTGGCTCTAGTACTTCAATTGATTCATTATATGAAGCAATTACAACTGCATGGTACATATCGTCTGCGTGAATTGGGTTTTCGTGAGCTTTAATTCGTTCAACATTATCAGTGTGCCAACTTGGAACAGATTTTGCTTCGACTTTGCCAGTTTTTAGATCTTGCAACATTGCACCCCAAGGTAGCTTTTTGTGGAGTTCGAGCGTTCTGTAGCCTTGAATAGATCGAACGTTTAGGCCAATAGATTTCATAAACCACATCAGTAAATATGCGATCACAAACAAAACTCCAGCGGTTGGATATAACAAACTGAGGATTAGTGGCGAAAGCAATAAGGACCAGCTTAAGATACCTGGCAAAGCTTCAAAAAATCGATAGCGTCGGCTCCTGTCTTCTTCGTATGGTATTTCTATACGCTTCATAAATTTAGTACACAAGCAAAGCGTTACTTACAATAATCGAGAGCGCCAAAAGCAATACTCCCATTCCCAAAATCAGAATAGAAAAGTGTCGACGAATTGGGTAAGCCTTTTTACTAAGGTAAAAATGAAACAACAATACAGCTACGGAAAATATAGCGAAACTCACTATCTCAATATATGACCCCTTAGTAAAAGCCCTGATGCCCAGTCGCTCACGGTACTGGATAGCATAAGTGACACTTGGGTCTAGCTTAACTCTCAACAAAATAAACGCTCCACCAGCAAGAGCCAGAAAAGCATCTATGCTCAGTAGCAATAAAATAATACGGTCATGAAAATACTTCTTCGGTGTCGCCATTTAGTCTAGTGTAAAACTTTCACGTTAGTATATAAAGCCCGAAATTAACTTGGAGCCACCTAGCAGGATCGAACTGCTGACCTACACGTTACGAATGTGTCGCTCTACCAACTGAGCTAAGGTGGCAAAATTACTCAGCTGATTATAGCAAATCACTCCTCGCTTACATGCTAGTATTTATCTTATGCACATTCATCACCACTCGTACCACTACGCGACCTTTTTAAATACTATAAAAGGCAAGCTCGTGGCTTCCCTGTCTATAAGAGATTTTGTATCTGGCATGACCAATGTATTTGTACCAGTTTATTTGTACAGTTTTGGTTATTCAGTGATGTTTATTTCTACCTTTTATCTAGTTTATTTCTGCTTAGGGTTTTTAAGCTATAGATTCGTCGCCCGTTTTGTTGCGAGCCATGGACTATATCATTCATTATTTTTAAGCTATCTCGCGCTAGCACTTGCTAGCGGACTACTTTCATTGGCGGGTCAATCTGTGATTTTTGTGTTCGCTGCACTATTGCCACTTATGGCATCAGAAAAATTCTTTTGGCCAATTAGGCATATTGATATTGCTAGGTTATTTTCTGCAGGCATAAGTATGAAAAAGACAACAAGCACGCTTAATACTCTTAGTATGTTTATATCCGCAATCGCTCCTATGCTAGGAGGACTGCTTGCAGCAAGCTATGGTGCCGGTGCATCACTATTTTGCGCGTTTCTTATTATGCTTTTCGCAATTAGTTTATT
>JBFJNW010000117.1:0-2339 GCA_041617975.1 Saccharimonadales bacterium (SeqCode) | reverse complement strand
GATCGCAAGGAGGGCTAGGAATAATAGGAAAGGTAGGTGTGAGGTTAACCGATAACTCTTTAATGCGTCAAAAAAGCTGCGTAATAGAAACTAAACAATTGAATAAATGGTTTGATACAAATCGCAGAAATATAACATTTTTTATAGCAAGACCAAGTGTTGGTCACGAATTTAGTAAATGCATAGTAACAAGCTGGAAAAATCTTGATGTTACTTCTCATCAAGCCCTAAGCCAAGAAAAAAACTGCCGACGTGACAAACTTATATTTTGGTTATCTCAAAAGCACAACTTGCTAATGAAAATCCGATGGAATCTGGAGAGATTAACTGCAGCTGAAAAAAACATATCACGTACAAATGCCATGCGCCCACCTACAGTTCCGTTGAAAATGTTTTATTCAACGTCTACTAAATACAGATATATAGTTCAAGAAGTTTTTATTCCAAAAGATTCACTAAATAGTGCACTTAGCTCAATTAACGAAATCAATAGAAGTAACAAGACTTACAGCCTAACAGGACTTACGATTCGACACATCGGAAAGCAACGATCGGTTCTTGGCTACGCTAAAGACCAAGAAAAATGGGCGTTGATGCAATACTGGAGGATTAAGACATCGCCTCATGGCATAGAAGACTATAAATCTCTTCAAAAAACACTCTTTAAGATATGTAATGAAGTTAATGGCAAGATTTATATTAGTTACGCGTCAATGCTTGGCAAAAACGAGCTTACTAATATGTACCCTGATCTTAGACAACTAATTTCACAAAAGAAATTGATTGATCCGAGCAGTAAAATTACTTCACTGTTTATTGAAAAGCTTTTATAAAAATAATTTTATTAGTGGGTACGCTGCCGGAATAAGTCCCGGAACAACTTTGCCGTAGATCAAGAACTTTTTAGCAAAACTATCACTAACTGTTTTGTTAAATATATTATTAAACAGGTAGTGCTGATAAAAACCAGATTTATATGGTTTTTTACCTGACCTTGTAATAGCTTCTTTTTCTAACTTAGTTAAGATGCAGTACCCGTGTTTTATATGAAAATATATCATCCAAAATACTGCTAAAAGGTGCGGAATTGTGTACAAGGGAAACACCCAGCACGTGTAAAGTCCAGAGAGTAGTAAAAGCATGGAAAAAGCATGCAAAAACCGATAGTAAATAGCCTGAGCATTTGCAGGCAAGCGGCCAATAATCATTAAACTGATAATAGCTTAAAAGCTAGTTCGCCACAATGTAAATAATCAATTAATCTGGAAGTGCTATTTATTTTTGTTTACAGGATTTTCGTTAAGCCATTCACGGGCTTCTTCTTCGCCTTTAAATACCTTGATACTGTTTCTTGCGGCTACATTGGATAATATTACTTGAGTTATGACTCGCATCGCATCATTCATGCCATACATTGCCATTAAGGTGTAATTATTTTTGCTATATACTTTTGCAATTACTTTGCGAGCTCCGCTATCAGGGATTCCTGCGTCTCTTAGGTCAATCAAAACGTTTGGCTTATAATCTAGCTTTTTTAATAAAACTTGTGATTCTTTTTCGGTTTTCTTAACACTATCTGCATCTTGATTGCCGACAACCCTACAAAACATGATCCCGTCTTTATCAAGATATATTTGATTATATGTGATTGCTTCGGTTACTTCTTTGGTATATTCAGAATAATTCATATTTTGCTAATTTATAACGTTAATTATACTCTCCAAGTCAAATATTTCTAATAATCACGCAAGTTCTTAGGCTGAATCCCTGTAGTCTACTCAAGTTTATTCGCATGCTATCATTGATTAAATGCACAAAAATAAAAAAACGTTTACACAAACCGAACATCACCAATCAGTTCGCCTCAAGAAACATAAAAAGAAATCCTCGGATTTTATAGACAAATTGATTGTATTTTCTGGGCCATTAATTCCAGTTGCAGTTTCATTCCAGGCATATTCAGTAATTTTCTTAAAACAAACCGAAGGATTATCAATAGTAACTTGGACGCTGCTGCTTTTTAGTTCTATAACCATGTCAATATATGCGATACATCATAAAATTATGGGGTTAATGCTTACTTATATGCCACTTGTAGTTCTTAACTTAGCAGTAGTTGTTGGTATAGTTTTATATTCTCAATAACTCGACAATATTCTGGTGCTATAATCTAAATTATGTTTAGACCTAGAGTAAGTCTCGAAAACTATAAAGAATTTTATGAGTTTTATAAAGAACACGAACCCGGTAAATATACATCTAAATTTATGACGGGGCTTATGCGAGTTGCGTTTAAGCCAAATGTTATCTATGAACCTGGCGCAGATGAGGAGATAACT
>JBFJNW010000116.1:0-2388 GCA_041617975.1 Saccharimonadales bacterium (SeqCode) | reverse complement strand
TACAATAGCACAAAAGGCCTTACGCCAAAACAATGGCATGAGTATATTGATAAAAATCCAGACGTTTTAATACTGGACGCAAGGAATGATTACGAAAGTGAAATCGGTGCATTTAAAGGCAAAAATGTCATTAAGCCTAAAATTAAAGCCTTTCGTGACATCAAGCCAGAATTAGACAAGTTACCCAAAGATAAACCGGTATTAACCTATTGCACGGGAGATATTCGCTGCGAATATTTGAGCGCCTACATGAAACACAAAGGATTTGACGAAGTTTACCATCTTGATGGGGGAATAGTTAAGTACGGTCAAGAGTTCAAAGACGGCGGGCATTGGGAGGGTAAATGTTTTGTATTTGATAACAGACTTAACATTGCATTCTCTGAAGAAGCTAAAGATATAGGTAGTTGCGTGCATTGCAAACAAGAAACAAGCAACCACGAAAACTGCGCAAACATGTCTTGTAATTTATTCGCATTGGTTTGTGAAGGTTGTAAAGATACAGTTTCGGTATGTTCGATTGAGTGCGCTGCTGCAGTCAACGATTCTGTAACAGTGTGAGCCTTGCAACTTTCAAGGTATAATATAAGCATGAAGCTAATTCGGAGAAGTGCGTCAGACCCTATATACGTACCAGATTATTATGCTGAAGGCGTTGCAGATATTGATTTTGATGCGTTAAAAAAGAAGGGTATAAAAGTTGTTGCTTTTGACGTAGACAGTACACTTATTCCTTTTTCTTTGTCGCCTTTTCACCCAAAACAAATTGGCGATGAACTTCTAAATAAGCTAAAAAAAGAACGTAAAAAGTTTGATAAATGGATTATTGCAAGCAACCGCCCCAGTAATGATTTGCAAGAACTAGCTGCCAGCGTTAATGCACAAGTCGTTCGTGCTAATTTGTTATTTAGAAAACCTAGACGAGCTTATTTTAGGCTTGTATTGAAACGATCTGGAGAAGAGCCAACCAATGTAGCGATGGTGGGAGACAAATTGATCGCTGATATTTTTGGAGCAAACAGAATGGGAATGACAACCGTATTGGTTCGACCGGTAGGGTCAGATAATCCTATTGATAGAGTTCTTCAAACGCGCAAAATCGAAAAATGGATGCTGCGTAAGTTTGTGGAACTTACTTAACATGACAGATGAACTTTCAAAAATTCTTAGTGATCTGCCTAACACCCCTGGTGTTTATTTTCATAAAAATAAGAAAGGCAAAATTTTATACATTGGTAAAGCAGCTAATTTACGTAATCGCGTAAGGCAGTACTTTCAAAAATCAAGAACCAGGGATCCTAAAACAGATGCCCTGGTAAAAGAAATTCACACAGTCGAATGGCGAGAAGTCGAGACAGAGCTAGACGCCTTATTTTTAGAGGCAGAGTTAATTAGACGATACTTGCCCCCATACAATATTTTATTAAGAGACGACAAAAGTTTGTCGTATGTGCGCGTTTCGATTAAGTCGGATCACCCTACAGTAACAATAACTCGTAGGCCGCTTGATGACAGGGCAGAGTACTTGGGGCCCTATTATAGTGCTGTGACCGTCAGACGTGCTCTCAAGGCTCTTCGCAAAGCCTTTCCATACTCTACACACGTAACAGCAGTTCCTAAGCGAGCGTGTCTGCAGGCACATTTAGGTTTATGTCCCGGACTAGAATCATCCATGACGTCGATTGAAGACTACAGGAGCAATTTAAGAAAACTAATGAAATACTTAAAAGCCGAGCGAAAATCTTTAATTCGTGAACTGGAAAAAGAAATGAAGTCGCTAGCCAAATTGTCTCAATTCGAAAAAGCCGCGAAAATTAGAAATCAGCTTTTTGCTCTACGTCATCTTTCAAAACAGATAGTATTTTCAGATAGTGAAAATCTAGACATCAGCAAAGACGAGGGGTTGCATGGACTCATGACTCTTTTACAGCTACCCACAATTCCAAAACGCATCGAAGGCTACGATATTAGTCACATGCAAGGAACAGATAATGTAGCTAGCATGGTTGTATTTAAATCTGGCATTCCTGATAAATCATCGTACCGAAAGTTTAAACTTCGCATACCGGGAAATGATGATTTTGCGCACATGAACGAAGCCTTGAGTAGACGACTTAAGCCCAGAAATATGCAGCAATGGGGCAAACCAGATTTAATTTTAATTGATGGAGGAAAAGGGCAACTTTCCGCAGCTCTAAAGGCTAGAAATGAAGCTGGTGAGTCTTTTCCGATGATTGGGTTAGCTAAACGCGAAGAGGAAATTATCGTGTCTAAGCATTCTGGAGTTGAACTAAGTTTATCTGAGCTTTCGGCCCTTAATGGCTACGCAGTTGAATCTGATGATTTTTATACAATCAGACTGGCTCCAAATAGCCATATAAGCAAATT
>JBFJNW010000115.1:0-2420 GCA_041617975.1 Saccharimonadales bacterium (SeqCode) | reverse complement strand
GCAAAAACTAGTTTAGTCGGCTCAAATAATGCAAGAATTCCAATTGTTGCCGGCCCTATTAGATCCCCCCAACTTTTTCGCCGAACAGAATACACGCTATGGAATATTCCAGTTGTCCTCATGAATACTATGAACAAAACTGCCAGCAATGCAATCATCTGAATTTGTCGCCAACTCATAAAAAAAGGCCAGAAAGCACCGTAACTGCCTATTAAAATATGCATGAATTTTCTTGAACCTTCGCCTTTTAGTACTTTCTTCTTCCACAAATATTCATTTAAAAGTAGCGTGGCAAAAACAAATGCGAGGGTAGCGAGAACAATGATCATACCGATATTATAACAACCGTAGCAAA
The DNA here is from genome assembly GCA_041617975.1 of Saccharimonadales bacterium (SeqCode). Taxonomy (GTDB): domain Bacteria; phylum Patescibacteriota; class Saccharimonadia; order Saccharimonadales; family JAXHNE01; genus JAXHNE01. The sequence goes on along the minus strand of JBFJNW010000115.1, from coordinate 2,065 downwards.
CATATGCACTTTAGACGCTTATTGCTATGCCGTAATATCGATCAGTTTTGGCTTTCCACCCCTTGGTAGCACCGATGTAGTTTGCCTATATTTAATATTTTGTGTTGGTTGTACCTTAGGTGAAGATTCACGAGCCTCTGGAGGTCGTAAATCCAAGAACTGTGGATTATTTAGTGGCTTATTATTAAACTGCACGTTTGATTGACGCACAGGTGTTCTATGCATATTAATTCTTTTTGGCGCTGGGTTAATTTGTCTATAGCTCGTTGATGAAGTCTCGCTATGTGCGCTATTGATGCTTAGTTCTGGTTTAGCAGGTTTGCTATGTACTTCAAGTGCTGAATTTGTAGATTTGTTGCGGTTAACTAGCCATATAAGCGCAATACTAAATTGATAGAGCAACACAACTGGCAAGGCCATAATAAGCTGGTTTAGTGGGTCTGGAGTAGGAGTTAATATTGCGGCAACAATAAAGCTAACTAAAATTACATATCTCTGAGCTCTCATCATCCCGCCTGGGTTTAGTGGGTTGATCCTATTAATAAACAATACTAGTAACGGGAGCTGGAAAAGCAGGGCAAACCCCACGATATAGGCTAGGGCAAAGCTAAAATATTCATCAGCTGTTATGAGCGACTGTATACTGTCGCCGCCAAATCTTGTCAAAAAGTGTAATGCCGCTGGCAGACTAACAAAATAACCAAACAATATTCCTGCCCAAGCAAGGTTAATTGACCAAATTAAATAAGAAATTATTGTAACTCTTGTTCCTTTTTTAGTAATTGGTTCAACAAATTTTAGTAGATGATAAATAATTACCGGTAGTGCAACGAGCAACCCAAATGTCGCACAGACCTTAAAGACAAAATTAAATCCACCAGTTGGGGACGTGAAGTAAAGCGTTTGTCCTATGGGCTGTTGAACTAGCTTAAGCAAAGGATCATAAAGCGCATAGCCAATACTTCCACCTATAAAAAATGCCAAGCAGCACCATAAAAGCCGTCTACGCAACTCGTAAACGTGCTCGATAAACGGTTTATGAATAGTGCTATTTTGGGCACTATTCATTTCTCTACCCCCTAGTTATTATTATTTTCGTCTGACTTTTTGTCATCAATTCCGTTTTTAAACCCTTTTTGAAGTTCACCAGCTGATTGACCAATACTCCGAGAAAGCTTTGGTAAACGTGATGCACCAAACAACAATAATAAAATTACTAAAATAACAATAAGTTCTGGTAGTCCTAGACCTAGCATGTACCCTCCAATATTAATAAAAGTGCTATTGGTATTCTACGCGAGCATGAGCACTTTTACAATAAGATTGCTACTTGTGTCAATTAATTGTAGGCGCGATATCCTCGCCACTGCCAGGTGGTCGCGTTTCTATATTTTCATAAAAATATTGTTGTGAATCCCCTGTTTGATCTTGCTGGGGGTCAACAATAACTCCTACGTTTTTCATAAAATATATTTGTGTGTCACCTATATCATCTTGAGAAGCGGGTGCAAAACTTATATTTTCGTAAAAATAAATTCCGCTATCACCGACTGAATTAATGGTGGCTAAAGGCGGCCCTACATTATGATAATCTGTACTAGCAGCACCTTGTGAGATAACGACCCCTACACCCACATTGCAGTTATCATAAGCAGCAGCACCTTGCATATAAATTAAGTCCAACTACCTGCATCAGCTACGGTCCGAGATGTCCAAAGTCCAAAAGTTGCGTTTGAAGGCAGGGTGTATCTTTTTGTTATAACAGAGCTTAAAGCTCCTGGTGCTAAATTTCCAATGTCAATTGTTGCTGAAAATACACCTCCATCACTAAAAGTAAATTGTGGAGGAAGACTCTGAGCAGCGTCTGTTAATGCCTCTTGAGTGATTTGAATTGAATTAGCTGTTTGAGTTGCTGAATTATTTTTGATTCTAAAAGTTTTATCCTGGGTTGATGACTGCTGTACATCTCCCCAGTCAAAATAAGACCCGTCGGCAGTATTGGGGTCATCCAGTGGCTCATCTAAAGTAGGATGCCACATACGCAACCTATCAGGATTTTCGCCAG
>JBFJNW010000114.1:0-2426 GCA_041617975.1 Saccharimonadales bacterium (SeqCode) | reverse complement strand
TATCCGAATGTTTCCTTGGTGGGGTTCTCCGTGGGTTGGAGAGATCCTAGCGATGGGAACATTCTCGGCGCATATGTTCCTCTACTCCATTTAGATAATTCTTTGCGCGAGGCCATAGGACAGGATTTAAAAAAGTACCTCACTGATTCTAGTAAAATCATAATTGCGCATAATAGTAAAGTAGATATCAAATCAACATACAAAGGCTTTGATTTTAAGATATCTAGTTCCATTTTTGACACGATGATCGTCGCATGGTTGCTTGACACGGTAGGAGTAGGCACCACTAAGCAACGCCTGATAGGACAAGGCTCACACGGGCTTAAACAACAAGTCAAGTATCATTTTGATTATGAAATGACTGAGCTAAAAGAGTTTTGTCCTAAAGAAAAAATAGAGGGCAAGGGTCATGTATTTCGTGTCGATCTAGTTGACCCCGAAGTAATGTGTCCTTATGCGGTAGATGACGCCATATACACATACAAACTGGCTGTCAAACTACGTCCTTCTTTGCTCAGAGAACGCGAGTTGCTAAAAGTTTTTCAAGAAAATGAACAAGAATTAAATCTAGTTCTTTCTGAAATGGAAATGTGGGGGACAGAAATCCACCATGAAAACCTGCTAGCAATGGGCGAAATTCTATCTAGTGAGATATTTAGAGTTAGACGAGCTATCTTTGAATGTAGACCTATACAGGATTTTGACCCTGTTCCAGCGGATATAGTTGAAGGGCTAGTACATGAATACGATCAACTAGACTTAGAATTAAAAGGTCCAGCCAAAGGAGCGGCTAGAAAACAGTTATTTGCAGCGGTAGACAACCCGGCATTGGAAGTAAAAATCAGGGATGATGGTGTACGAGGCGATCTACTAGCCTACCCTGATTTAGCTCATAAAGTATTCAACCCTGCAAGCGTACTTCAACTCAACCAAGTATTATTTGAAGAGTGTGGAATTAATCCTATAGGAGATCCATCCGAAAAATCGGGTTTGTGGTCTACGGGCTCAAGTGTGTTAGAAGAGTGGAGCCAGAATCACGAGATTGCTACACATTTACTCAGATTTCGCACTCTCAGTAAGATATATAGCACTTATGTTGTGGGGATTCATAACAGACTGTCTGAAGATAACCGAGTTCATACGGAGTTTTACCGTCCTATAAGTACGGGACGACTTTCATCCAGAGATCCAAACTTACAAAATCAAGTAAAAAGCGAAGAATTTCCAATTCGTTCCCTATTCGTGGGCAGCGGAATTGCTAAGTGCGAGGTTACCGAGTATGATGAGGGGTGGAAGGCACAGGGACCACGAGGCGGTCTTACGATCAAAGACGGTAGAGTAACGTCGTGGTGGGGGGATGATCCTCCGTGGCCTCTTATTGTAGCAGATTACTCACAGCTAGAGATACGCATTCTAGCTCATATGTCTAATGATGCAGTACTAAAAGACATTCTGATTCAAGGTCATGATGTTCATTCTGCTACGGCCAAACTAGTCTCAGATGAAATACCCGAACATATAACCATAGAGGAAATTAAAGACCTGTATCCAGAGTTACGTTCTAACGCCAAGCCCATTAACTTTGGCATCATATACGGAATGGGCGCCAAAAAACTTGCTGATACTCTAGATATAGAAAAGACCGAAGCGTCGGATATGATAGAAGATTACTTAAATGCTTATCAAGGCGTTCAAGCATGGATCAAAGCACAACACGATGATGTTCGAAATTACGGTTTCGTGAAAACTCTGTTAGGACGTAAAAGACATCTCCCGGCAGGTATGTTACGCGAAACACACGACAATCGTAGTCTTGTGTGGCACGCACAGCGGCAAGCACAAAACGCGCCAATTCAAGGTACTGCTGCTGATATTATTCATACTGCAATGGTAGATATGTGGAGGTATTTTACCAAAACTCCCGCACTAGGCCACGCTGAGTGGATGTCTCCAGAAGAAATACCGGGACACTATAAACCAAAAAACTTACCGTTTACTGCTCCTATTTGGGGGAATTGGTTTAAGATGCTTATTCAGGTACATGATGAAATAGTCGGAGAATTTCATCCAGCCTTAGCAAATTGGGGGTTGGATAAAGTTCAAAGTCTAATGGAAGAGGCGGTACAATTAACTGTGCCGCTAACAGTTGATGCCAAATTAGGTGTCAACTGGTACTTAGCAAAATAAAATTCGTTGACATGACTGCTCACAACTTAGATCAAAAAATTAAGTGATCTCAGACCTAATTATGAACTTGAAATCAGCTTTTAGCTGTTGGGATAGTTCTCGCAGCTTGATGCTGCTTTGGTCTGTACAAATTCCAGCTATGCGTCAATCACTTGATTCAGTCAACCACTGGAAAAACACTGGCAAAAAAACCTAACCGACTTTCAAAAATGCTTGTCAATGGGGGTGACGAGCAGCGC
>JBFJNW010000113.1:0-2484 GCA_041617975.1 Saccharimonadales bacterium (SeqCode) | reverse complement strand
TGTCAGTTGGTGATGATTGTGGTGGCAGGCTAACAGGCTCACTCGGAGTCTGGTCTTGTGGCTGGTTATCACTCGTATCACTCATAATACTATTATAGCAAAAAGTCCATCTGTAAGACTCGTTCGGGCTTGATTAAATCAGATACAAGCTGGTCAAGGTTAGTAAGTTTCCTGCGTAATAGCTGGTAGTCCAAAAGCAGGTTGTATAATGAGTCTAGAATAGGTTCGATTACGGTACTATTCTGTCGACCAATAAAAAACGATTGTCTTCATGACAGTCGTTTTTTATTTGCTTTGAGTTGATGACTCGAACCGAAAGGCGAAATATGCCTGTGGCATATTGAGTTTTCCTTGCTTGGCCTCGAGTGGAGTGACTTGTCTCGAACGAGAGCATATTTAGGCGAGTCCTCTCACCCCGACCCGACCAATCAAAGAGTCCATCGAAAGATGGGCTTTTTGATTTTTTGTGGTACAGATTACGAATTATTTTCAACTTCTTACTTATAATTATATTTATGAAAAAAATAGCATTTATGATAAATATGCACTCTGGGACGGCTCGAGATAAGTACAAACAAATAAAAGACGAGCTAAAAGAGTACGATGTGGTTGAGATACATAAAATCCCTGAATTTAAGAAAGCTTACAAAAAAATCATAAAATCTAAGCCAGATCTGATTGTGCTTGCAGGGGGTGATGGCACAATAATTAAAGGAATCGAGACTTTTGTTGAGCTAGGCCACAAGGGGCCATTTGCAATATTGCCGTTCGGAACGGCTAATTATTTAGCTAGAAATTTAAACATTCCCTTGACACCAAAAGAAGCCTTAGACGTTGCATTAAAGTCCAAAAAAATTACAAATGTACCTCTGGCAACTGCAAATGGAGAGCTATTTTCGTTGATGGTGACTATGGGGCTTTCAAGATCAATATCTGATAATGTTTCAGATAAATTAAAGCGTAAGTTTGGGCAAATGGCATATGTTTTTGAACTGCTTAAACAAAGCAAAGAACATGAACCTTTTACTTACGAGATTATATCTGACGAGTTACGCAAAAATAAAAAAGGAATGACGCACGAGATATTGGTCTATAACTCTGACCTTAACCCGCAGTTAAAGCTAGTACCCGATCATAAAATCGATAAACCAACAGTTAAGGTGGTTATAAGTGATTCCGGCAAAAGCATGATACGATTGTTTTTGAGCTTTATACTGCACGCTTTGACGTGGGGTAAATACACCGGAATGTTAAAAGTCTATGAACTAAAACAGTTAAAAATTCTTACGCACCCTAATCAAAAAGCTAGCTTAGACGGAGAGGTGTCTGGCGAAGGCCCTCACGAAATTATCGCAAACGCTACTAAAGCTAAAATAGTTACTCCCTAGTAGTATTGGATCGTATATTCTTGCCATAAGCATAACTAAGGACTATAATTACTAACGAATCCACAAAAACAAAAAGGATCAAAAAAATGATAGATACAAGCAAAGTACAGACCTTGCTGCAACAAGAAGTATCGCGAAAAGAATTTTTGCGTTATACAGCGATCGCTATTTTGAGCTTTATAGGCGTTACTAATTTCTTAAAAAACATCAACCAACCCCTACAGCTTGTTAGCTCGAAGTCTTCATCTAATAAGTCTTCAGGATATGGAATGAGTGCTTACGGTAGGTAGCGCAATATTCTCTATTAAGTTAACATAAGCGTATGAAGTTTGTTCGATCGATATATGTTATTTTATTTTCGGTCTTTTTATTTTCAAGTAATTTGCTTGCCGCCCCTTATGGGTCACAACAATTTGGGCAGTGTCAATACAGTAGAGACTGTCCAAAACCAGCGGTTGTTGTCCCACAGTCTACTTCACCCGATTCTAATCCCGGAGATCCTAAAGTATCACAAGACATTGACGGTGATGGCAAGCAGGAGACAGCAATAGACTCAAATGGAGGAAACAATGATGGCTATGAGATTTATAAAGATGATGACGAGTCGTCTAGGATTGTGGTACAGCTGACTGAAGAAGGCCGCACAGTATATTTTGTAGACGCAAACAATGATGGATCACCAAACGTTTATTGGGATCCAAGCAATAATTATTTTACAGATGTTAAAGTCAGTAAAGATCTTAACGGTGGAGTTACTTGGAATTATAAAGATAATAACGGTAAAGATAGGATCTTCTCTCCTAATATTGTAGAAAAAGATATTGATAAAGACGGCAAAAATGAACAGGCCATAGACACTGATAACAATACAGAAAACGGCTATGAATCATTTGTAGATCCCGACGGATCATCAAAAAATGTCACTGTAGTAAAAAACGAAAGAGGAAACAGCGCCTTTCTGATAGACATTGATGGTGATGGGGTTGCGGATGTCTACTGGGATCCTGACAACAATTATACGTCCGGAATAGAAGTGCTAAGCGAAGACTCAATCAGTGGGTGGTATTACACCGATAATAGTGGCGCCCGGCGCGTT
>JBFJNW010000112.1:0-2565 GCA_041617975.1 Saccharimonadales bacterium (SeqCode) | reverse complement strand
TACTTAAGAAAACTGTCGAGCTTAACGAGCAAAAACACATTTCATCATCAGAAGCAAAAAAAGACAAACAGCAATAAACCTGTTATAATCTTCCTCCGTTAGACTTAAGTATTTATGCACCCGTAGCTCAGCGGATTAGAGCACTGGTCTTCGGAACCAGGTGTCGTAGGTTCGAATCCTACCGGGTGCACCAAATTAAATCGAATTTTTATATGAAAAAATTATCGCAAAAATGGTGCGTAGTAGGATTGTTTAGCGATATTGATGAGGGATTTACCTTTAAGCCAAAAGAATGGCCGTTGCATGTAACACTTGCTCCTACTTTTGCAGTGAATTGTAGTGGCGAAATATTAATAAATAGGCTTGAGCCTATCTTAAATAATCAGTCAGTCTTGGTTGATTGTGTCGATGATGTAAAGTGGGGAAACCTGGAAGTGGTATTGGTGCAAAAAACCAATAGACTAATCATGCTTCACGAAAATATTATAAGATCACTTGAGCCGAATGGCCTGGAATTCAACGAGCCTCAATATGTAGGCAAAAACTACAAGCCTCATATAACACTGCAGGAAAATGAAAAAGTTAAGGTGGGAGATAAATTGAGTATTAGAAACATCGCTTTAATAGATATGTTTCCTGGTTCTGACGCCAAAAAAAGAAGAATTATAAAGTTATACTCACATAATTAAATCTGTTTGGTAAAAGCATCTGAGTATCAAAACAAAGAAGGATGTTTTTCTTGTGTGTAATATGCAGTTGCCTGAGATCCAAGTGTATTTACAGTTTTTGACCTTTTGCCTAGAGTAACGGGAACATCAATTGGAAACTCTCCTTGAAGGCGTTCTTTTTGGCCAGTTTTTACGAATACGACGTCCCAGTTTTTATCGTTCTTGCCAATGCAGTATGTGCAACGCGCACACGCACCACCTTGTTTACTGATTACCGGCAATTTGCGCTCCCCATTTTTTTTACGCATATTTTCTGGGCACGCAAGTAGTCTAAAATCATCTGTCCTACCAAGTTTAATCGCAAGCTCAAGAGCATCTTCTTCGTAATCTACGAGGTAGGCTATCCGTGTAGTCTTTGTGCCAGAGATAGCTTCCGCAGCCGCATCCACATTTTGTTGGTCGACACTTAAAAAGAAATCAAGGTTTTGGATGTTGTCGAGAGCTGGAACTACATTTACATCATCCTGGAATGATCTGGTGTAAGTCCAAAAAGAAATATCGGGGTTTTCCTTGATGACTGTAGCCCAGGCTTCGGCATAAGTTACAGAAAAGAAGTCGCCACTCCAGTGAATTCTAAATCGTCGCGACGACTGATCAATCCCTAGCTTGTCTGCACGGGTAATGTACATACCTACAAGAGTTCGAATTTTTTCGGTCATAGCTTCTTGGTCATCTATGCTTTCCAAAACATCAAGATTTCTTTGAAGCTTTATGGCTGTTGCTGTTCTCTTTTCGCTTTCTATGGCGTAACAATCCATTTCACAATAATCTGTTCGCCCTGGGCAGGTGTCTACAGACGGCAGGCCAAAGCTATTTGGTTCGACGGCAACAAAATATTCGCCCTCACGTCGCACTGAATTAGGTCCTGCAATTACACTACGTGCTTCTGAAGTAAGTTTTTCAACTTCACTTAACTCTAGTTCCCCTATTTCTGGACTCAAATACATGATGTTAAATGTAGCACAGTCTTCGAATCATTCTAAGCATGAAGGGTTCAACTATTGCGTTAAATACTATACCTGATGCTTTAATCATTTAATTGATAAGTAATAGATGCGGCAGGAGTAACCCAGTATAATTTGATATGATGACAAGCATGAAAGTTGTTGTAGAGGAATTATATCAATCTGGCTATAGTTATGAGCTTCAAGAAGATATTGGTAGTGGATTTGACTCGATTTTTCGTCCAGAATTAACACCTAAAGAGATGTTGAAATTAGGCATTTTTGGAGGTGATTATTTTCAGGAATTTCCTAGCGAATTTCCTAAAGATTGGTTTGAAGGTGTCGAGCTATCTAAGACAGGTGGGGCAGATAAGGATTTAAATTATTTTAAAGTTAATGCCAGTCAATCGCTATCGGTGTGGCAAAAGAAAGGCTGGATATATTTTGAGGACCCAAAAGGTTGGTTTTTATGGTATTGCAGATACTACATGGGTAGGAGAATACCAGAAGAGGACACTCGGCAAATAAAACGCTGGAAAGCTATGAAAAGGCATATCTCGCAAATAAAAAATAATTGCAAAGTTAGCGATGTATCTTGCCGTCCACGTCAAAGACAGGCACTACTGCATTGGGCGTATGATTCTCGAAAAATATAATCTATTTATTGGGGTAAACGTCTTCAAATCTTAAGAAGTGACAGGTGTAGCCGCCTGGATTTTTTTGTAAGTATTCTTGATGATAGTCTTCTGCGGACCAAAACTTTGTAAATGGTTCAAGAGTTGTTACAACGGGCGAGTTCCAGCGCTTGGATGCATTGACTTTGTCTATCATTTTTTGTGCTAGTTTATTTTCTGCTTCTGACTGGTAAAAAATTGCAGATCTGTAAGATTCAC
>JBFJNW010000111.1:0-2622 GCA_041617975.1 Saccharimonadales bacterium (SeqCode) | reverse complement strand
TTTCGGACAAATTCGCACCAGAAAGGGCGGGGGAAGTGCAGGACATAACGGCATAAAAAACATTACCGCTCAAATTGGACCAGACTACGACCGAATAAGAATTGGAGTTAGCGGATCCAAGCCCGAACAAATGGATAGCGCCGATTACGTGCTTGCTAACTTAACTGGTGACGAGAAAGAACATCTTAAAGACCTAAAAAGGGAAGTCAACAGCATATTGACGGAAACTATCTTTAGCGGCACACTAGCGCAAGAAACCAGAACTTTTATTGTTTAAATTTATTCGATACAATCGCGCAGAAAATTCTCACAGCCATCGGCTATACTTTCATTTAATGTCGTCCCGATAATTGTGTTTTCCATCTGACCTAATGTATAAAATAAATCGGCTATTTTTGGATTATCTATTTTATCGATAAGGTCTAGGCGGCTTTTATGAATTTTTCTTAATAAATCAGCCTTATCAAATGCCTGCACTGGTTCTGTCTCTTCACCAAGTGCCTCCATTTCAGCGTAATTAGGAATCCACTTATCTGAAGAGAAGTCTCTTTCCATACTATTTTCCACCATTTTCAAAATGGTCTATAACTTTTTTTGCGAATATTTCAGGATAAATCCCTAACACTGTGTTTTTCAATCGACCCACCTTAAGTAAATCTTGAGCAAGCAAACTTCGCTGACTTCTATTGCATTTACCTTCATAAGTATATTGGTGATCAATATCGCTAAGCATTTGCGTTCCTAAGCTTTGTATTATGTTCAAAAAATCGTATAAATTGTCTACATTAGAGAAGTCAAGCGACATTTCTTCGCTCAAAAAACGCTCATCGTCATTCTCTAAATAAAATCGTTGCTGTTCAATGTCTGCTTGCATATGTACTTTCTATTATAACTAAAAACGAGCCTCCAGAGGGGGTGGGCACCGCTGGAGACTCGTTTCTAAATGCCAAATCTCTTTGGCTTAGTCACGGGGAGCTCTGATCTCGCAAAATCTCAGACCTCCCCGAGTCGAATAACTCACGAAGAGTCATCCATTCCACCCTTCAACCCACACCGGGCAAAGCGTGTACACATAACCATTGATGGTCACGCCTCCCTTAATTAAAAGAGAATACTCGATATTTGCCGTTGAATTGTAGTTAAAGGGGTTAGTTTGTTTTAGAACGGTCGACTGCACCGAAGGGTGAGCCGAAAGAAAAAGCGGAGGGTAACAACTTTATCGCACACGCTCTAAAACAACCTAACAAAATCCTGTTAAACAGGTGTTAGAATTGGGGGTATAAGGTACGTAAACTATCTTAGCGACGCTTACAAGTTGCAATATTAACAAATATATTACGTTATGTCAATACTAAAGAACATTTTTGTATGAAAATCAAGAAGCATAAGCTTGAATCAAAACTATTACCGCAGTCTCTGTTAAATATTCCAGATCCGCCAAAACAGGTATACGTTAAAGGCGATTTATCGCACGTAATGGACCACAAACCATTGCTTGCAGTTGTTGGTAGCAGAAAGGTCTCAACGTATGGCAGGGAAGTCACTCAAAAGCTCGTCAAAGGGGTGGTAAACAAAGGAGTGGGCATAGTAAGTGGCCTTGCGCTGGGGGTTGATGGTGTTGCCCACACCTCAGCCTTAGAGGCTGGTGGATATACCATTGCTGTTATGCCGTGCGGATTAGACAAAGTTTATCCGCAAAGTCATTTTCAACTTGCTTCAAAAATAACGAGCAGTGGTGGGGCACTAGTTTCAGAATATGACGATGGTACGCCACCGCTCAGGCAGAATTTTATCGCAAGAAACAGGTTAGTTGCAGGGCTCGCGGACGCAATTCTTGTAACTGAAGCTGCCGCAAAAAGTGGCACAATGCATACTGCCGCGTTTGCATTAGATCAAGGAAAAACAGTTCTTGCAGTTCCAGGAAACATCACCAGCGATCTAAGCCAAGGCACAAATAACCTTATAAAATCCGGAGCAATTCCCGTCACGTGCGCCGAGGATATTTTGCTTGCCATGGGGATTGATCATAAATTAACTCAACAAGAAATATTTGGCGATAACCCAGATGAATCAATAATCCTAAAACTAATATCGGAAGGCGTCCGAGATATTCATGAACTTCAAAAACAGAGCAAACTAGAAGCCAGCAAATTCAACCAATCTTTGGGAATGTTAGAGATTAGCGGCAAAATTAAAAGCCAAGGTGGCGGCCAATGGACGCTAGGGTAGACTGTAAATATGCGATTATTTGATTTTTTATTTCCACCCAGTAAAAGCAAACAAAACTGTCGAAAAAAACGTAAGTTTACGAGCAATCAAGATGCCCAGGCTGCGATTAAGCGAATCAACCCCAAGAAATCCAGCAACAAACCTAGCAGAGCCTACAAGTGCCCTGAATGCAGAAACTTCCACCTAACCTCTCAGAAACAATAAAAATAAAAAATTCACTGCTATTTTTATTTGCATTTATCTAGGATTACCCGTAGTCTTGCTTGCTGTATATATAAAAATAGGTAAACTTAAGCTCATATGGCGAAAAACATTGTAATTGTAGAGAGCCCCGCAAAGGCCAAGACTATAGAAAAATTTTTAGGTAAAGACTACTCTGTTAAAAGCAGCTTT
>JBFJNW010000110.1:0-2647 GCA_041617975.1 Saccharimonadales bacterium (SeqCode) | reverse complement strand
GGAACGGTTCTACCCAAAAGAGATTTATATTGATCGGCTTGTGTCATATGTGCCATGAGGCAAATATGCACACGCTCAGGGGTGTCAAATACTAGATTTTCTTCTATGTATCTTGCTTTGTTATGAGCAAAGTATTTTGGCAATAAAACTTCGGCATCTTCTACTGTAAAACCACTATGTAATGGTGGTGGTGGCAATACTCGTTTTTTCAAATTTTCACTAAGCTGAGCTGCAATGTCATTCTGTCCCTGGTGCATCCACGCTTTATTATCATTGCCACTCAATGTCATAATGTTGTATCCGCCAAATTTTAGTAATCGCATAAACTCAATAACTGCATCGTCTATTTGGTCCACATGATATAGGCTAAACATTTCGAATATAACATCAGCAAAATTGTTAGGTAATGGTATCCGATTAGCAATTGCTTCTATGAGGTATATATTTTTATGAGCTTCAACGTCTGGGTTTTGTTTTTTGTAATCGAATAAAAGCGTGTTTTTATTTGGATGATTTCCTGGCGTCCATATGTCGTCACTATCTATTTGCAAAAGGTTTTCATTTAGAGGTGACCAGTAAGGTCGTTTTCCAAATTGTCTACTATTTGGGTCTATGCCAAACTTCATTCCTTCGTAGCCTTCATCGTCTAGTTTTTCTAAAAGATCTGGCCGTGAACATCCCACATCGACAAAAGAAAGATATTTTGAAGTAGCTAATTCAGCCACAACACGAATTACTTCTTGGTCATAATTAACTGGCGGCCTATTTTCTTCTGTGCAACCGTAAACCCGTTGACGTGCATCTACTTTGTCTTTTCCATATGGCACATTATATTGTTCACGCCAATCTACGACGCGACGAGGATCAAATTCAAAATCACCATGCTCCATAACACTATTATAGTATCAGTATGCAAGCAACGCAAAAATGTAGCAATAATATACTACATTTAAGTTGCCAACGATTAACTCCTTTACACTATATGTGAGATACTGTGTTGATGAAATCAGTACTTATCACGGGTGGAACTTCGGGCATTGGATTAGAGTTTGTTAATATATTTTTAAAAAACAATTTTAAAGTTTATGTTGTTTCAAGATCAAAAAACATGCCTAAAGACAAAAAATATACCAGCGTTACATACTTTCAGAGCGACTTAACGTTACCTGCTGCAGCAATTGACATAAAGAAGTGGCTAGACAGTAAAAGCGCATCAATTAATGTGCTTGTTAACAATGCTGGATTTGGAGATTATGGATCATTCTCAAGTAGTGATCTGGGCAAACAAAAAGATATGATTGCCTTAAATATATCTGCTTTAACCGAACTTACACACGCATTACTACCCGATATCATTAAGAATAAAGGCAAGATACTAAATGTAGCCTCCACAGCAGCATTTGCACCAGGACCACTAATGAATGTATATTTTGCAACTAAACACTACGTCTTGGCCTTCTCTGAGGGTCTAAGCATAGAGCTTAAAGGTCGTGGCATTGGAGTAACTGCACTGTGTCCAGGTCCGACACAGTCGAACTTTAGTAGTGAAGCTGATGCTAGTAACACATCATACTTCAGTGGAAAATTACCTTCTGCGAACGAAGTAGCTCAATATGGCTATGATTCGTTAATGTCTGGCAAGGTAGTTGCGGTTCATGGTTTCAAAAATAGACTAGGAACTACACTTGTAAGACTATTTCCTCGCTCTATTGTTAGGAATTATCTAGCCAAATCAAAGTCGTTATAAGATTTCTGACTCTGCAGCATCGAGTTCAGAGGTGTCTAGTTCGTCAAAGTCTAGAGATTCTAAGTCACTTTGGACGGAGTCTAGGTCTTCGCTATTGTTGATTTCTTCATTGTTTTCTTCTTGAGAAACTGGAGTTGGTGTCGTACTTTCTGCTGAATCTTGCCCTTGATAAAAGGTGTAAGCTGCAAGTCCGATAAGACCAACAACCACAACTACTAGTATTGCTTCAATGATTGAAAATCCTTTAGAGTTCTTCATTAGTTTTGTGCCTCATCTTCATTAGTTTGTGCTTCGTCGGTATTCGCATTTGCATTAGTTTCTGCGGCTGCGTTACGCAAGGATTTAATTACATCTACAACAGCTGAACGGTAAGCTTTTAAAGAATCTTTAGTTGGAGTAAGAGAGCTGGAGTAGCTTTTAATGTCAATTAACGCTTGCTCTGGATCTTCACAATTAATATCAACGGTTAGTTCAGAAAGTGTTGCAACATCTAGTTCAGCAGTGTTTTGTGCATCTAGCGCTGCAACCAATAACTCTTCATAATTTGGATCTGTTAGCTGACCACTATCATAAAATGACTGTACGCGATCAAATACTTTATCAATTGTCGCCTTATGTCGTGTTGCCTGTGATGATGCACGGTCGATTCTGTTGTTTATTTTCAGCAAATTGCGTTCGCAGGCTTTTAGTCGTCGTTCTACTGATTTTTCATCTTTGGCAAGCCGCTTCTCAGCTACTCGTGCTTCGGCAGCATCTTTCTTTTCTTGAGCAGTTTCTCTTGCTATTTCGCTTAGGTGGGCTTGATGATCTTCTTCACTTTCGCCTTCATGAGCAATGGCTGCTATTGGGGATATTATTAAAACCCCAAGTAGGGCAAAAACGATTAATAATTTTGAATGT
>JBFJNW010000109.1:0-2654 GCA_041617975.1 Saccharimonadales bacterium (SeqCode) | reverse complement strand
AGTTGACAAAAGGAAGTAAAGAATTTGAGTGGCTAAAGCAACACGCTGAGGATTTTGGATTTTATAATCTACCTAGCGAGTCGTGGCACTGGTCCGTAAACGGACAATAAAGTAACTGGGAAATAAAAATCCCATCCGATTCGAGGGTGGGATTTTTTATTTGAACTAAACTATTGATTGCACGGAGGGGTTTCGGCAATAAATTGCTCGAATGCTTGTTGTCCCTCGGTAGTGTCGAGTGAATATCGAATTGGATCTAATTCTTCAGTAACAGAATGTGCTTCATTGCCATCTGCACCCAAATAGCTAATGCTGTTGACTCTAGCAACTTCAACTGTTGCTGATTCAATTTGACCTAGTCTTTTTTCAATTTTCAATCGATAATCATCGGAAAATGCGTCCATTTCTGGATCTGGGCAGCGCATCCTAAACTCATCAGCCTCATTGTTGAGTTCTATGTCAAAACTATTAACGCCCTTTGCTTGTAGATAACCGGTAACTAGTTGACTGTCATCTTTTTCGGTAATGTTCTCGTAAGTTTTGTATGCACCAAATGCAGCACCACCAACTAATGCCAAGCCTCCTACGGTAGCTACTATTTTTTTCCAATTATTGTTTATGGCTTCGCGTGTGCCATTTAATCTCTCACTCATAATAAAATACTCCTTATTTCCACTATAACAGGGGTGAAGGAGTATTGCAAGCAATATATGTGATTATATTGCAAAAATAGCGTAGTAAATGACTTAAACGACTGTGACTTCGGTGCGAGGAGCACTTTTGCCAGTGAATCGCTTGAAGTTGCGCTTTTGGAACTGTACGATTCCGTCTTTTTGAGCGTGGATTGTAAAGTTCTTGCTCATGAAAGTTCCAACACCTGCGCGCTTTGTTGCACCAGTTTGTCGTACGATAACCTGACCAGTTTTAACTTTTTGACCGCCAAATAATTTAACACCTAATCTCTGACCGGGTGAATCATGTACATTTTTGGCTGTACCGCCAGCTTTAACATGTGACATAGTAGTTAATTCCTCTCTAGTGCTATAAGCTCGCGTCCAACGATTTGACCTTCTCTGTGATAAATTAGGTCCGATACGTCTGCGTGAGCAAAACTCATACGAGTATACCCTAAACTCTCGAGAGAATCAAGCATATTTAGGTGCTTAAAATGTCGGCCAAATTTCCAAGCTGGAACGGCAATGCACATTCTAAATCCTTTTTTGGTTTGTTTGGCTACGTTTTTAAGAAATTTTTGGTGAATTGTATCTACATCTGCCATTACTTTTCTTAGTGTTGCGATATCAGGTTCTGCAGTAAAAGGTCGTCCAAGATAGGTCTCGCAGGCTATGTAGTTAAACGGGTGAGTCCAGGTGTGGTCAGTTGCGTCTGCAACTTCAAGATGTGGCGTCCTAGACACTCGATGTGTTTCCTTAAGCCAATCCATGTTCTTTTGACTGTATTCGATCATGCGAGGTTCGAGATCTGTTCCGTATGGTTGCAAATTCATTAGAGCTGCTTCCTGCAGCACTACTCCCGTTCCACAAAATGGGTCAAGAATTGTAGAATCTGGAATTGGGTTGCATAAATTAATTAGCGTTTGAGCAAGCTTAGGTGGCAGCATGCCAACACGTGCATCACGTTTCGGCCGGGCTTGGTCTCGAGCTGCATAGGCGTCAATGTCTTGTACATGAGAAGTTTTAGCGATTATCGTCTGGTTTCTGTCGCGCATTACTAATATTTCCCAATTATGAGTTCCAAATAGCTTGTTATGAAGCACTTGTGCACTAGAAAGCTCGCTGGATTTGTTAGGCACAATTCGTATTGATCTGCCACTGACTCGGAGTTGCTTTTTTATGGTTAGAGCAGTGGCGTTAATCCGTTTTGGATTTACGTTGAATCCGTAGGAGCTTATTCCTAGTGTTAACTTACCTTCATCTAAACTGCCCGCAAGATCTGGTAGTAGTTTTAAAAGTACTTCTTCCACGTCTTGCCAATTGTTTGAAGGGAGAGTTGTAAGCACCGAAGACAACTTCATTACTCCGCCAAGTCGTTCAAAATCAATATCATCACTAGAAATATTTATTAGCGCGCCATTAATTCCTGCGATGCTAATTATTTCGCTGCCGTACAGTGATTCAAGTTCTGCTAATGCGATTGCAGGTTGTCGACCAAGAATTGCCAGTGATTTCATAACTAACAAGTATACCCATGTTGTTCGCATCTAGCTAACAGATTAGGGTATAATGGTATTTCATGAGTGATCGCAAAAAAAGAATTAATTGGAAGGCAGTCCTAACTCTAATTACTTTTGTCGCGATGGCAGGTGCAGAATATGCATTGCGCGATCAAATCGGTACAACTATAGAGAACTTAAAAGACGCAAATTTATGGCTTGTCATTTTGTTGGTTCCAATCGCCGGGTTTAACCACTTAATGCAAGCTAAGATGTATCAACTGGTATTTAGAATTCTTGGCACACGTTTTAGAACTAAATCCATGTGGCGACTTAGTATGGAGTTGAATTTTGTAAATAATATTTTCCCTAGTGCAGGGGTCAGCGGGTTTTCATACTTAAGCATACGAATGAAAGACGAAGACGTCAGCGGGGGCAAGACAACACTTGTTCAGCTTATGCGATTTATTATGTTATTTGT
>JBFJNW010000108.1:0-2682 GCA_041617975.1 Saccharimonadales bacterium (SeqCode) | reverse complement strand
TTGATTCATGCTTATTAACTCGAAGTTGGCGCAAATAGCGTCCAAGTCGTTTGTAGGGGTAGTTTTCTTGATTGTTTCCCATTCATCCTAAATGGTACGTAATCAATGGTTAGTATGCAACCCCCTAAGGGGCTAAAACTAGACAAACAGATCCATTCAGTGCAAGATTGATGTAATGTTTGTACTAGATAACGTTCCACTTCAAGCATATTCCACAATGAAACTAGGTGGCGTTGCTGCTCATATGGTAGAAATTTCTAATAGATTCGAAGCTCAAAGAGCAGTTCAGTGGGCACAATCTAAAAATCTACCATTTATTGTAGTTGGCAAGGGTAGCAATATTATTTGGAAGGATGAAGGCTATCCAGGGCTAGTAATAGTCAACAACATCAAAAACTTCGAAACATACGAAGAAGATTCAGAAAATGTTTATGTAAGTATCGGTGCTGGAGAAATATGGGATGATGTAGTTGAAAGAACCGTTAATGCCGGGCTTAGTGGGATAGAAGCCTTGTCACTAATTCCGGGAACAGCCGGTGCCACTCCAGTCCAAAATGTTGGTGCCTACGGTACAGAAATATCAGATGTTTTAACAACCTTAGAGGTATTTGATATTGAACAAGGTGGACTAACTACGCTTCGCGGTAGCGATTGTGATTTTGGCTACCGAACAAGTCGGTTCAAAACTACAGATAAAGACAGATTTATTATTACCGGCATAACTTTGCACCTTACAAAAACAAATATGCAGCCGCCGTTTTATGCGTCACTAGATAATTATCTTAAAACTCACAATATTACTGATTATTCTCCCAAAAATATTAGAGATGCAGTAATAGCAATCAGAACTTCAAAACTGCCAGACCCGTCAGAGCACCCTAATAACGGATCTTTTTTCCAGAACCCAATTGTGCCAATATCAAAACTTCAGGACATTTTAGATATCGATCCTAAAATTGCGTATTGGGAAGTAGATGAAAAAACCGTAAAACTTTCTGCCGCATCTTTGCTTGAAAGTGCCGGCTTTAAAGATTTTCATGATGATCAGACAGGAATGAGTACCTGGATCGGTCAGCCCCTCGTACTAGTAAACGAACATGCTCACTCAACACAGGATTTAATTGACTTTAAGTCTAAAATAGTAAATGCTATTAAGGAAAGATTTAACGTAGAGCTAGTTCAGGAGCCTGAATTACTTCCAAACACGAATGACTAAAAATTTCGATGAGAGACTAGAGAAATACACCACAATATCCCAGTTATCACATGCTAGAGTGTTAGTTGCCCAAAGCGTAATACATCATGTAGAACTGAATCTTTGGCCAAATGATGTTTTAGCTTCACCTTCAGAGATAATCGCAGAAACACATGCACTGAGACATCACTATGCAAAGATACTAAAATTATCCGGTAGTATTACCGAAATCGATAATACTATGAAAGATGAGGGAATTCTCCGCGCCAGAGCATACGTCTCGCTTTTAGCTTTTAGGGGCTATGGACTAGAGTCTGAACAGATTACCATCGAAATATCTGATAGTTTCTATAATCTGCCGTCTGACATTCAAAAAGAGCAAGATAATTTAGAAAAAATAATTGCTTCAAATTACGACGTAATGCCAAGTCAAGACCTAGCTTAGCTTGGTAGTGGGAATTTTTTAGTGAGATTTGAAATTTCTTTATGAAT
Organism: Saccharimonadales bacterium (SeqCode); assembly: GCA_041617975.1. Classification (GTDB taxonomy): domain Bacteria; phylum Patescibacteriota; class Saccharimonadia; order Saccharimonadales; family JAXHNE01; genus JAXHNE01. The sequence continues at coordinate 995 of JBFJNW010000108.1, read as the reverse complement.
TTCTGATAATACTTTTTCATCATTAACGGCTTCAATCGCTTGATTAATCCACGCGGCAATTTGCTTCATTTCAGGTTCTTTCATACCTCTAGAAGTTAAGGCTGGTGTTCCCATTCTAATTCCGCTTGGATCAAATGGCTTTCTCTTATCAAATGGCACTGTATTTTTATTAACTGTTATGCCAACTTTTCCTAAAGCAACTTCAGCTTCTTTACCTGTAACATTTTTATTAGTTAGATCTATCAGTAACAAATGATTATCCGTGCCGCCCGTTACAAGCTCGAACCCGTAGTTAGTTAGTTCGCTTGCAAGTGTTTTAGCGTTTTTAACAATTTGCTTTCCATACTGCTTAAATTCGGGAGTTGAAGCTTCACGCAGCGCAACTGCAATTGCAGCTGTCTGGTGGTTGTGTGGACCGCCCTGAAGTCCGGGAATAATTGCTCTATCAATTAATGTTGGTAAATTCTCTTTTGAACGCTCTACTCGTTTAAGTGGAGTAGATGGACTTCCATTGCACATTATTAACGCCCCCCGTGGCCCCCGGAGAGTTTTGTGTGTAGTCGTAGTGATTACATCAGCAATTCCAACTGGCGATGGATGTTCGCCAGCTATAACGAGGCCTGCAATATGCGAAATATCTGCTAAGAACCATGCACCAACAGAATCTGCGATTTCCCTTAATTTATGCCAGTCAAAAATCCTTGGATAAGCTGTAGCGCCCGCGATTAACAGTTTTGGTCTGTGTTCTTTTGCAAGTGCCGCAATTTCATCATAGTCTAATAAACCGTCGGGTCCAGTCTGATAACCAACAGAGTTATATAAAGTTCCTGAAAAGTTAACTTTTAATCCATGAGTCAAGTGTCCGCCAAAAAACATATCCAGACCCAGCACAGTGTCTCCGGCGTCAAGTAATGCAAAATATACTGCCAGGTTAGCTGGTGATCCTGAATATGCCTGAACATTTACATGATCTACTCCAAAAAGCTCTTTGGCTC
>JBFJNW010000107.1:0-2701 GCA_041617975.1 Saccharimonadales bacterium (SeqCode) | reverse complement strand
GATATCTTAAATAACTTGGCATATCAGACGAGCAATACATTGTGACATTCTTTTTCTGGCTTTCTAGTAAGCCTTCTAGGGCTAACGCAGATCCCAAGCTATCGGCATCTGGATTATCGGCTTGAATTACGACAATAGAGCTAGAGTCTTCAATATATTTTTTGATTTCATTTGTAGATTTATCATCAATCATAAGGCAGTTCTACCTTCTAGTGCTCTACTTAGCGTTATTTGATCAGCATACTCAAGATCAACTCCAACAGGAAGTCCACGAGCCAACCGACTAATTTTGACTTTTGTGCCATCTAATTGCTGTTGAATGTATAGAGCTGTCGATTCGCCTTCAACACTAGCATTAGTGGCTAGAATAACTTCTTTTACATCGTCTTCTTTGATGCGACTAATTAATTCAGAAATATGTAATTGCTCAGGACCAATCCCATCTATTGGTGAGACTAAGCCACCCAGGACGTGGTATGTACCTTTGTATCCACCAGCTTTCTCTAAGGCTACGATATCAAAAGGTTCTGCAACAACGGCGATTATTGTCTTATCTCTGTCTTGATCTGTATATAAATCAGAGAATTCTTTACCAGACTCTATTAAAGCAAAGGTTTTTTTGCAGTAAGATATGCCGCCGTGTAGCGCGGTCAGTGTCTTGGCAAGATGGTCGGCTTTATGCTTATTGCTACGCAGTAAATGATAGGCGTATCGCTCGGCAGTGCGCGGCCCAACACCAGGAAGTGTCCCTAGTGCTTCAATAGTACTTTGAAGTGCTGGCGGCAATACCGACATTAGAAAACTAAAGCCCTAAGTTTCCAAGCATGCCCATCATTGGTTGCATTTTTTCGGCAGCAATTTTTTGGCTTTCAGCAATTGCTTCTTTAACTGCGTCTTCGATCCATCGTTCTAGTTCACCGATGTCATCGAGATCAATTGACTCAGGATCAAGTGAAATCTTTTTAATTTTCTGCTCACCTGTTATTTCTACTTTTACAGCCCCATCACCTTTTTCGACACTGATAATCATCTTTTTAAGTTCTTTTTGCAGCTTCTTAGCTTGCAGCAACATTTTAGCTTGATCAAATTTACTCATTTTAACTCCTTATTTCTACTGATATATTGTAGCAAACTTTTAGCGTTGGCCTAGTTCGAACACCTGAGAGTGATCTTGACTGTGAGGCCATGCTACAAAGTACCGCAGAAATTCGTAGCTTACAGACATGCCGACTATTAATGCTATACAAAATATCGCAGCTTTATCTGCTAGCGGATTTCGTGGGAATACACTTAGCCAAACTTGTATTAAGTACGAAATTCCATAAGCCATAACTATGAATAGAAGTGGCATTACTGCAGTCAGCGGCACAGCACCTAAACTTATCGCATTCATTACAAATCCAAGCAATATAAAACCGACAAGATAACGAGCACGAATAAGTTCTTTGTTAAGATAAAGGCTATAAAGACCCACAATAAATAGTGAGATCATAGATATATTAAGAAATGGAATAGATGCGATACCCAAATAAGAATTTGAATCTCTAGTAACAAAAATTGAGCTAATAGATTGCAATAAATATGACGGCATTTCTGCAAATTTACTTATTTCTGGTATAGCTAGCACTATTTTTATGAAAGAAATATCGTTAATTAATGCATAAAGCATTGGTATTAAACCAATGACCAGACTTACCAGCATCAATACTAAATATGGCATTTTTAATATGCTGATAGATTTTATGATCAACTTTCTTTGTAAAAATAAAAATGGCAAAACTAACCATATAAATCCTGGAACGTAAATTAAAACTAGTCCCGAGTAAAGCAGCAATAAAGCCCCTTTAAAATTGTATCTATTGAGTTTTAGTAACAAAGAACCAAGAACCGGAACCAAGAGCAGCAAGTAACTAGAATCGGTTAGTCCTATTCGTGAAACATGAAGCAGCCAAGAAGATGCCGAGAATAAAATAGTGCCGAATACTGCAACTCGTTGATCAAGCCATACTAGACAGATCCAATAAAATGAAAATATTGCAGCAACACCTGCAACATAAGGACTAAACCTAACTGCCAATAACTGATCATTAGTGAAGGCAAAAACAATTTTTTGAATAATTTGATGATGCAAATGAACAGGATTTTTTAAGATATTGGCGATAGGCTCAAATGTGATGTTTAATTCATTCGGTGCAACAAATGGAGCAATTTCTTTTAGATTAAACAGCAACAAAACTGATATTGCGGCAAATGCTAAAAGACCAATAACAGTTGACTGCCATTTGTCTTGAATAAAGGCCTTAACAGATTGCTTCCTCATTGTTATCTATAAGTATACATAAAAACTATTATTAATTGTTACGATTCAAATGGGGTTGAATGCTTTGTGTCGAGGCTTCTAAAGCGCTGCTTCTCTTTATCAAAGTATAGCTCTACGCCGCCAGTTGGTCCGTTTCGATGTTTCTTTATCAATATATCTGTAATATTTCGTCTGTCGGTGTCAGGGTTATAGTAGTCTTCTCTATAAATGAAAGCTACGACGTCGGCATCTTGCTCGATTGATCCAGATTCACGTAAATCAGCTAGCTGTGGAATTTGTGGACTTCTGTTTTCGACAGATCGGCTTAACTGACTTAATGCTATTAGTGGAACGTTAAGTTCCCTGGCAATTCCTTTTAGTCCACGTGATATTTCTGAAATT
>JBFJNW010000106.1:0-2751 GCA_041617975.1 Saccharimonadales bacterium (SeqCode) | reverse complement strand
GTTTGAAGATTTAAATAAGATATACTATTAGTCATAAGTAATATTATGAGTAGAAAAAATACAAACAAACAATCTAGTCTTAACCCAACACATCAAATGTTTGCTGCAGGTTTAATCTTTATACTTTCTGTAATTATCACAAAAAGCACCGGAATAGCTAATTGGGAAATCGATCTATTTAATGCAATTTATAATTTGCCAAGTTTTTTGCAGCCTATATTTTTTGTAGTTACTCAACTTGGAAGTATTTGGTTATTAGGCATATTATTTCTAATTTATCTATTCAAGAAGAACTATCATGTAATCGTCAGATTGCTAATGACAGGACTTCTTTCTTATTTACTTAGTGGATTCGCAAAAGACATATGGGGTAGATCACGCCCCGGCGACGTCATAGAAAACATAATAAATTTGGACTATATAGTTAGAGGGCCCGGGTTTCCATCTGGCCATACAGCACTAGCAACTGCGCTAGCGCTTACAATGGGGCATTATTTACCTAAAAAATATCATTGGCTGGTTGTAGTTTGGATCATTGGAGTCGGTTTTAGCCGTATTTATTTAGGTATTCATTTCCCAATGGATATAATTGGTGGGTTCGCAATTGGCTGGTTTAGCTATGCCCTACTTAGGCACGTTGGATTTTACGATACCGTAATTAAGAACAAGATTAAATCACGTAAGAAGAAATAATAGATCCATCTAGTCTTCTAAAGAAGTCACCCTTTGTCCTGGAGGGGTAAGTATTTTATCTACAAGATTATCTATATCGTCATAGTTTAGGTTTGCTTTAACTGCGTATCCTTCAATTCCATATTCTCGTAGTCCTGCCGGAGCATCTTCTTCACTTAGATTTGAAATAATAAACACTCTGACGTCTTTGCCCCATTCAGATTCTCTCATTCTTTTGAGGATTTCATCACCAGCAATTTTAGGCATCATCATATCTAATAAAACTAGGGCGGGCTTTTCCCTTTCTATTATCTGTAATGCTTGCTCACCGTCAAAAGCGGAAAAGCAATTGTATCCGATTAGCTCCAAACGTGTTTTGTAAATTTCAGCCAAAGCTCTATTATCTTCCGCTATGACAATTTTTTGTCGTAAATCTTGTTCTTCTTCCACAAAAGTCCTCCTGAATATATTTCTTACATATTAACATTCACAATTAAAATACCTACAATTTAAAATATTATTGACCGGCAGGGCTTGCTAATAATATAAATAGCACAATGAATCCCAATAGTTTTCTAAAAACATTAACTCCATAAAATAACTCTAACCAGCCAAAAACAAACAATGCACCATCACCTAAAGTTACTATAATGGTTTTTATGTAACCTTCTAAAATTAGACCAGCTATAATTGAAAGCAAATATACTATAAGTGGCAAATTAGGACTCTGAAAGTAAACTAATTCTCCATTATTGTCTCTAAATAACTTGTCAAATATGTGCATTATTTTATGGTTTCTCCGAGTTCTTTTTCTAATAAGTTTAGACTGTTAATAATAATGTTTTTATGAGAGATCGTTAGTGTACTGTTGTGATTGAGTCTGGATATGTGCCTGCTCACTGATTCTCGTGATACACCTATGCGTTTTGCCAAATCAGACTCATGTAGATCCAATATATACGATCCATCTTTTTGTAATCTTCCAAATCGTTTACACTCAAGAATTAGTTCAAATATTATTCTGCTTTTTACGCTGCCACCCATCATGTATGCCATCCGTCGCTCAAATCCTTCAAGTCCACTATATAGTCTACTTATGAGATCAAAAGTTACGTCGCAGTTAGCTTCAAGAAAATCATACGTATCTTGAACTGGAGCCATGTGCAATGTAACATCTGTAAAAGTTTCATAAAAATACCTGTTAGGGGTTCTATTTACTGCAAAACGAGCGGGAAAAAAAGACGGAGGTTTAAAGATATTTAAAACAATTTCGTTACCACTGCCTGTGATGTCATATTTTCTTACTAATCCCTTGCTAAGGTAATATATCCCGGCTGGATCGTCACCTGCATAAATTAATATTTGATTCTTGGAAAAGCTTCGCTCGGGATATTGTCTAAAAAATTCTTCAACCTTTTTGCTTACATCCGATTGCATAATTTATACTACCTTCCAAATTAATTATACCACCCGAATATGTGTGACTGCGATCACAGTCTATCGATGACTGTAGATACAGAGTTTACAAAGTAAACTATCTATAGTTAGCGTTGGACGGGAGGTCCAAATGATATATCTAAAAAAGTCAGGGCGCTATAAGCTCATCGAAACCAAAGCCGATATAAAAATTCTATATCTAGATAAACACATATATGCGTGGGTTAATGCTAAGAATATTGGCGAAATACTTGTAACTTCACACAAAAAACATATTACAGATGCCATATTAAATATTGGCAAATATAATATCTACGAAGTTACCGACGAGCCAAATATTACTGATTTGACACATTTGGAGCTCGAAGTTGGTGATGGAGTGTGGCAAAGCTACTTACTGCTAACAGGACTGCCAGATGATGAAAAAATACGTTCAAGAATTATCCCATCAAAAACTCATATAACAAATAATCCTCATTTTAAGGTTAGTCGTAATAACTACCCTCTTGCTATGAGGAGCAAACTAGCACTAACAAATTACATTAAATTATAATTACTTGGAGGGTTATTATGCCTAAAGTTACATACATTCAATCACAATATAATGTAGATTTTGATAATTACGATTCCTTAAAACGAAGC
>JBFJNW010000105.1:0-2761 GCA_041617975.1 Saccharimonadales bacterium (SeqCode) | reverse complement strand
TTTAAATAAGTTAAATGTTAAAGCGGACACTGGACTATCTTCTAGTGAAGCGGAAGAAAGATCCAAGCAATACGGTCGTAACGAACTACACGGCTCAAAACGTATCAATCCGTTTGCTTTATTCTTTAATCAATTTAAGGACGTCTTAGTCATTGTTCTTATAATTGCTGCACTTGTTTCTTTTGGGGTTTCATTAATAGGAGCAGGCGGCAATGAACACGCTTTAACAAATGACCAATTGCGGACTGAGCTTGGTTGCGATCGAATAACTGCGGACTATCTAGAAACGGATAAATTTTGCGCTAATAGCCAAGGTGGAGTAGTTGATAAAGTAGGACTATGTTCCTCAGTACATGCAAATGAACACCAGTCTATATGCGCAGCATCGACCGAAGAATCTGGAGAAGGTGGTAAAGAAGCCCTTCTTATATTAGGCATTGTTGTAGCCATTGCTTTTGTCGGATTTTTTAATGAATATAAAGCCGAAAGAACAGTAGAGGCTCTTAAGAAGCTAGTTGGATTTAAAGCAAGAGTACGACGAAATGGCGAGACTATAGAAATAGAAGCAATTGACGTTGTGCCTGGGGATATTGTGTTACTTGAAGCTGGTCAAAAAATCCCGGCCGATATAAGAATTTTAGATGCAAGTGAGCTTAAGGCAAATGAAGCTTCGTTAACTGGTGAATCTTTGCCAGTTAATAAAAATGCAGCCGTATATAAAGGTGAGCTACCGCTTGGAGATCAAAAGTCTATGTTATTTGCAGGAACTTTTCTTACTAATGGTAGTGGAATTGGAGTGGTTGTCTCTACTGGTCAGCAAACCGAAATAGGTAAAATTGCACAACTTGTAAACGACGTCGAAACAGAAGCAACACCAATGCAACAAAAGCTTGATGACCTTGGAAAGAGATTAGGTTACATAATTGCTGCAATTTGTGTGGTTGTGTTTGCTATAATTTTCTTCTTTGTAAAAGATGAAGACCAAACAACTCTACAGCATCTAATTTTTGCCTTTACGGCAGCTGTGGCGCTTGCAGTGGCTGCAATACCAGAAGGATTAGCGTTTGTAGTGCGTATAAGTTTAGCGCTTGGTGCGAGGCGTATGGCAGGCAAGAATGCATTAGTTCGCAAACTATCAGCAGTTGAAGCGCTGGGCTCCACTGACGTAATTTGTTCTGACAAAACAGGAACCTTAACAAAAGGCGAGATGACAGTAAGAAGTTTGTTTGTTAATGACTTAACAGTAACTTTGTCTGGAGATGGTTATGAAACTAAGGGCGCATTTAGCGCAAAGCCCAAGCATCTTCCATTACTTTTAAAAATTGGGGCGCTTTGTAATAACTCAACCTTGCATGAAAATAGCGTAATTGGCGATCCAACAGAGGGTGCATTGATTGTGTCTGCCGCCAAAAATTCCCAAACTGTTAGCGCACTTGTCAAGCAAAACCAGCGCATTAAAGAGATTCCGTTTTCATCAGAGCGTAAAATGATGAGCACTGTTCATAAAAGTTCCGGTGGATATATGGTGGCCACTAAGGGTGCTCTAGAATCCGTACTGGCAATTTGCTCTAGCTATATAGATAAATCCGGAAAAACCGTAAAATTAACGGAAGCTAAAAGAAAAGCCATCAAGGCTCAAAATGTCGCTTACGCATCGGATGCGCTACGCGTTTTGGCATTTGCATACAAAGAATCTAAAACAGAACCAAAGGGTAATTCTGTGGAATCTGGATTAACATTTGTAGGCTTGCAAGCCATGATGGATCCACCGCGAAAAGAAGTTATTGAAGTAATTCATCGCGTGCAAGCAGAAGCTGGAATGAGAGTTGTCATGATCACTGGTGACTATGTAGAAACTGCAAAAGCCATCGCTCATGAAATCGGGCTCAAAGGTGAAGCCATATCCGGCCCAGAGCTCGATAAAATGACACAAGCAGAATTTGAACAAAAAGTTGAAGAAATTAGCGTTTATGCCCGCGTTAATCCAGAACATAAAATACGTATAGTTCAGGCACTTAAAAAGCATGGACATCAAGTTGCCATGACTGGCGATGGTGTTAATGACGCTCCAGCCATTAAAGCTGCCGACATTGGAATTGCAATGGGCATCACAGGAACTGATGTTGCAAAAGAAGCTGCTGATTTAATTTTGCTTGATGATCAATTTCTAACAATTGTTAACGCCATAGAAGAAGGCAGGGGAATATTCGATAACGTTCGTAAGTTCGTAAACTTCTTAATTAGCTGTAATATCGCAGAAGTTATTGCAGTTGTGCTTGGAATTTTGATATTCAACGATCTGATATTGACGGCTGCTCAACTACTATTTATCAACATAGTTACTGATGGATTGCCAGCCGTAGCCCTTGGCTCTGATCCTGCACAATCAAATATTTTGACTTCTAAGCCAAAGCGATTCCAAGAAGCAATTATTACAAATAGGGTATGGGCGGAAATCATTATATTTGGAACCTTAATGAGCCTGCTGCTCATAGGTCAGTTCTGGTACAACCAAGATCGAGAGAGTCATTTTGCTGCGGTATCAGCAGCTTTCGCGACCATGGTTGTGTATGAGTTAATCCGCCTCATTGACATCAGGACAGACTATAAGATTAAGTGGCTATCTAATCCTTGGCTTACAGTCGCGCTAATATCTTCGTTTGCTTTGCAAATTCTAGTTCTGTATTTGCCAATAATGGCAAGATATTTCGATGTCGGTCCACTTGAATCCCACGACTGGGTAATAATGGCAGTTGGCTCA
>JBFJNW010000104.1:0-2783 GCA_041617975.1 Saccharimonadales bacterium (SeqCode) | reverse complement strand
GGGTAATAATGGCAGTTGGCTCAGTATTGTTGTTTGTAACAATGAAATTGTTAAACCCACTTCTAGATAAGCTTATTCGTTCAGAACATGAATCTGGCGATTCTTCCGTTGTGACTATTACGTAAATATAGTATTTTAAAGTAAACATTAGCAAGAAAGTGGTATTTTATGGACGAGTTAAAGCCAACACAAGACGATCAATCGGAGAATATTCCTGAAGTTACGAGCGAGAGCACGTCGACAAAAATTAATGTCAGCGAAGCAAGTGACGCGACTACTCCATATAGTAGAGTCGAAGATTTAAAGACTGAAGACCTTACAGAATCATCAAACCTTAACTCTTCAAATCAGCCGGCACCTGTTGTTGCAGCGCAAAAAAAGAAATCCAAAGCTGGCAAGATTTTGAAAGTGCTAATCGTACTACTATTGATGGCTGGTATTGCTGGAGCTGGATGGTATTTTTGGACTCAAAGTCAGCCAATCGAAAACGCTCAACTCAATAATGAAGTAATTGTTGATATAGAAAATTTTAGGTTTGGATCAGTCGAAGGGCCTGCAAACAGCTACTTTCCAGAGCCGTATTCTTCCGGAGTATCATTTAGTCAAAGTAGACAAATGTATGAAGGGCTAGTAGGCAGCACAAATCGTAAGTTTACACCTCTACTTGCGACTAGCTGGACAAATCCAGACGAAAAAACCTGGATTTTTAAGTTAAAGCCTGACGTTAAGTTTCACACTGGAAAAGTTATGACTGCCGAAGATGTAAAATCTAGTCTTGATTCATTAAAAGATATGGAATTTTGGTCACTATTTGTTGACACTATTGAGTCAATTGAAGTAGTTAGTGATAACGAAGTTAAAATTGTTACAACTGAGCCAGACGCATTGTTGCTTAACAAATTAAGCCTAGCCTTCATTCATGACACCTCCGCTACTGATACCGCTGCAAGCAACGGGACTGGAGCATACCAGATTGACACAAGTAAAGAAAATAATGAAGAATATCTAGCACTTAAGACTTTTGATGATTATCACGCAGGGCGTCCAAAAGTTCGCTACACAGAATACAAAATTTATCAGTCCGAAGAAGAAGTTGTAACTGCACTAAAAAATAACGAAATAGACTATGCAGAAATTATCGATACTCCTAAATTTAATGAAGAGTTAACTTCGGCTGGATTTACTTCAGAGAAGTTTGATGCACCGGGAGTGTTTGGCTTATACCTAAACATGAAGCGAAGCGAAGACTCACCGCTAAATGACCCAGAAGTGCGCAAGGCAATCGCACTTGCAGTAAACAGAAACGGTTTAGTGGAAGAGTTGCCAAACGAGGGCGTTCCAGCAACCCAAGTTGTGCCAGAATCATTGCCTGGACATGACGCCTCTATAAAGTATCCAGACCATAACTTAGAGTTAGCAAAAAGCACTTTACTTGCTGCTCGTCCTGAAGGTGTTACTTTGGAGTACGCTTATTTTGAAGGGGTACAGGCTGACGCTCCGATTATAATGCAGCAACTAAGAGACGCGGGATTTACTATTGTCGAAAAACCAGAAACTGATCCAACAGTTTTAGTCAAAAAGCTTCAAGATGGTGACATGGATCTGTTTAGCGGATCTTACAGTAGTGATATTTCAGATTCTAGAGATGTGCTCGGCGCAATATTTGGCAGTAATAGTTCTTTTGCTACATTAGACGATGAAAAATACGACAAGATTCTGCTTGATAGTGATACTGAATTCGACCCAACTAAGCGAATCGCGCTTCTTCAATCTGCAAACAAATATCTTGCAGATAATCTTTACTGGATACCCCTAAGAAAAACACTGTACACAGCATACTACCCTAGTGATGTAACGTTATTAATCGATTACGAAGGTGGGGCAAATCTCGGTATTTACCATTGGAAGCTTGGCAGAAAAGTTCAGGAATAGGTTGCAATAGGCGATGAAGAAAATCGCTAAGTATGTTATTGGTCTTCGCACAAAATTCGTAGCACTCGTAAGTGTGGTCTTAGTTTGTATATTTGGATTGTTCGCAATTTTGATGATTCAAAGCAATAGTCAGAACTTACGGAACAATCTCTACGATGAGGCGAAGGCTTTTTCTGCACTCACCACACCTCCCGTAGGTAATACATTTGCTATATATAAAGACTCTGGGCGATTAAAGATTGACCAGGCAGTGCGGGAAGCAGCTGGACTAAATAACAGCATAACTAATATTTCTATAGTCGACATTAATGGAGAGATTCATTATTCGCAGAACAAAGATATGACTCCGCAGGTTAATAAAGCTGATGCAGAAAGTTTTGAACCGGTTTACTTACAAAATAATCAAGGAACTATTGAAACAATAGTTTATCCGTACTTTGAAGCATCTGGAGCTCACCGTTTTAGTGTGGTTTATAGTGTGTCAGATCAAGAAATCGAACTTGTAGTGCGTAGAGACACCATGTCTTCAATTAGCTTTGCCTTGTTGGCGCTTTTCGTAACAGCTGTTTCGATATATTTATTAATTAATTTGTTGATTATTCGTCCGGTGGAATCTGTGAGCGAGCAAGCAGAAATAATTAGTAATGGAAATTTAGACCAACAAATTACAGTTAGATCCAATGATGAGATTGGGAGCTTAAGTCAGTCGGTTAATAAAATGGCGAACTCACTTAAGCAAAACATTGCAGAGCTTCAAGAAGTCGACAAAGTAAAAAGCGAATTTATGATGATAACCTCACATAATCTCAGAACACCATTAACAATAATTAGCGGCTATATGGAAAATGCAG
>JBFJNW010000103.1:0-2784 GCA_041617975.1 Saccharimonadales bacterium (SeqCode) | reverse complement strand
TCTATCCACTATATTTACCGATTTATCAGGATGCAGTGCTTGCAGAAACCTTCTTTAAAACCTTGAAGATGCAGTTCATTCAACTAAGGCGCTGGGCATGGGGTGCTTCAGATATTGCATACGTGGCAGACAAGGGATTTTTTACCAAGAACAAGGTGCCCAAGTGGGATTTAATTGCTAAGTTTATGAGATTACTCGATGGCCATGTCAACTGGGCCTCGGCTCCACTTATATTAGCGCTTGCTGCTTTCGTGCCGCCACTTATAGACGCCGACAATTTTGCAGCCGTACAGCTACCCAAGATTGCTAGTGGAATCCAAACTGTAGCGTTGTCTGGAATCTTTATTACATTGTTCTTGAGTCTAAAAACCTTGCCGCCAAAACCTGCAAGGTATAAAAACCACCGAACAGTGTTTATGGTTATCCAGTGGGTTATGCTTCCGCTTACTACCATTCTTTACAACTCTTTATCTGCACTATACTCACAAACTCGACTTATGTTCGGCTGGTACATCGGCGAGTTCGATGTAACAACTAAAACTGTTATCACTGACGACAACGAAAAAGTAACCTAAGTTTTATCTACAATTCAATATCGTGAAATGCTGCGTAGTGACTGGCTGCTGCTCTGTCGAACTTCTCTAACACTTGGTGGCAATAATTTGAAAGTATACCGACGCTCACCTCAGGTTCAATGCGTACTGTGAGCATATGCTTAATAACAGTGTCTGTAAGCGCTTGTGCGTCTGTAAGCGGTGCTTTACGGTGCTTTAGGCTGTCATGAATGCTAATGAACAACTTATCACGGGAAAACGGCTCAGAATGCCTATTGTTGCGCACTACGATTACCCCAGATAGATCTATGTGTTCATTGCTTGTGAATATAACCCCACAATCTTTACACTCTCTTCGGCGCCAAACGCTGTTTGTCCTTTTCTGAGGTCGCGAATTAACAACTGACGTATCACCAGCGCAATAAATACAATTCATGTGTTGATTTCCTCAGCAATTCTTAGAATATTACGCAAAACCATGTCAACATATTGACATAACCCAAGGAATAAAGCTAGTGGATAAGTATAGGTGAACTGTGGGCAACTGACTAATTTTTGGCATTTAAAAAGCCCCAAGTTTCCCTGGGGCTTCACTCTTACCGGTGTTATTAACTAATCCGTGTACGAGTGCGCCTTATACGACTTGTTGCTTTCGTTGAGGTAAGCTCTTCATAGAACAGCTTAAACTCCTCAAGCGAAGTCTTGTTGGTACTCAAGTTATGAGTGCCTCCCGTTTAACACGAATGAATATACATGTTTGCTAAAGTACTGTCAACATTATATAAAATGCTTATGATTGATCGTATGATATGCTTATGCAGATGAAACAGGGAAGAGAGCCACATTTTAGACTAATAAAAACTGATAATAATGTTCGTATTGGCGAGCTAAAAACACGTCTGGGCAACATATCTACCCCTGTATTTATGCCCGTAGGAACCAGGGGAGCCGTAAAAGGGCTTCATCCTGATCAGGTTAAAGCCACTGGTGCGCAAATTATACTCGGGAACACTTATCATCTGCATCTTCAACCTGGAGAAGATAATGTTAGGAAACTGGGTGGATTACATAACTTCACCAGGTGGGATGGCCCTATATTGACCGATTCTGGTGGTTTTCAGGTGTTTTCGCTGGCTCACATGCGTAAGATTACCGAAGAGGGGGTCACATTCAAAGATCCTCGAAACGGCGATATGATTAGTTTGACCCCAGAAAAGTCCATGCAAATACAGATAGATTTAGGTAGTGACATAATTATGGCTTTCGATGATGTTGTGAGCTTAGACGCCTCAGGCCGTGACAGGACTTTAGAGGCATTAGAGCGAACGCATCGCTGGCTGGAGCGTTGCATAATTGAATTTAAGCGACTGACAAGTGATATGGATGAATCAGAACGACCCTTGTTTTTTGGTATTGCTCAAGGTGGTCTAGACAAAAATTTACGCAAGAAAAGTCTGGAATTTGTTCAGTCGTGTGACGTTGACGGTGTTGCAATTGGCGGACTATCTGTTGGTGAAACACGTCAGGAGATGCATGAAATGCTAGAGTATTTGCAACCACTGTACGATCCGACAAAAGCACATTACCTAATGGGGGTCGGAGATCCAATTGATTTTAGGTTTGCTATAGAGCATGGGATCGATATGATGGATTGCGTACTTGCAACTAGAAATGCTCGTCATGGTACGGCTTGGCTTACTGGTGATAAAAAAATACATCTTACAAATAAAAAATATGCAGACGACGATAAACCAATTGATCCATTGTGTGATTGTGCGACGTGCCAAGACGGCTTCACTCGTGGGTTCTTGCGTCATCAGTTCAAGATTAAAGAAAGCCTTGCCGGCTCCCTTGCCAGCATCCACAACATCCGCTATTTAAATAAGATTGCCGAAGATTATAGAGACTTGAGCAGTTGAGCATTTTAGGCTATAGTTTCATCTGTTAGACTCATGGGCTCGTGCTCAGTTGGGACAGCTGGCTGTAAATATAATAATCTGCGCCTGGCGGTCACCACTGTGGTACGATCTCATTTACGGGCTCGTAGCTCAGTTGGCTAGAGCGCCTCATTGACGTTGAGGAGGTCGGGGATTCGAGTTCCTCCGAGCCCACCAAGATTAATCCACCTAGGGTGGATTTTTTATTTACTAACTTTGTCCCCAGCTACTGGTGTAATCATAACAATAATAAAGTACTAGTAACATACTGCTAGTATGCTAAGATAGTCATA
>JBFJNW010000102.1:0-2799 GCA_041617975.1 Saccharimonadales bacterium (SeqCode) | reverse complement strand
TTGGTATTCGGCACGTAGGAACGCAAACCGCTCAGGACTTATCACGTTATTTCAAAAATCTAGACAATTTAGGTACAGCTTCGTTCGATGATATAAGATCAATTGATGGCATAGGTGATGTTGTTGCAGACTCGATAGTTTTGTGGTTTGAAGATGATGATAACAGGGCACTACTTTCGAAATTTAGAGAACTTGGTGTTTGGCCAAAGGAATCTAAAAGCGGCGGAAGCCTTCACGATAAACGATTTGTAATAACAGGTACACTTAATTCTATATCCAGAGATGTTGCAGCTGAAAAAATTCAACAAAAAGGTGGCGTTTTTCAAAATAGTGTTAGCAAAGATACGAATTATTTAGTTCTTGGCGATAAAGCCGGTGCTAGCAAGCGCGTAAAAGCCGAAAAATATGGCACCACTATTATTGATGAAAACGAGTTACTAAGGATGCTTAATTAGCTCGCAATTAGGGTGTTGCATCAAACCTGCTGCTAGCATATTCTATGTATGAACTTTTATGGGGCATTGGCGCAGTTGGCTAGCGCGCTTCTATGGCATAGAAGAGGTCATCGGTTCGAATCCGATATGCTCCACCACAATCGCATTTAAAATAACTCATTTAGGTAATTCTGTTAATATGATAGTTATGAAAAAGCATTTACCTGTTTATATAATTTTAGTAGCTGTGTTGTTGTCGCTTGTATCTGGTTCACTTTATTACTTTGACAAAGGTCAAAGTGCTGAAAAGTTGTTTTATTCGATGATTGAGAATGGTCTTACTAATGGAAACACTACAAGAACTGTTTCTCAAGATAATCAAGGTCAACAATTAAGGCAGATAATCCAGTCTCAAACTGGTGAAACTAACATAGTTAGCGGTGTGACGTTCTTAATGCAAGGTGAGGGTGAAAGTGCTACTTCAATTAAAACAGAAAGCGTCGGTACTCCTGAGGATGATTATATTAAGTATGCAGAAATTAACACCTCGCAAAAAGGTTTGAGTGGTGACGCTTTAGATTTTAACAGCGTAGTTGATGTATGGGGTAAATCCGACCAGATACCAGGTAGTGTCAAGGGTGGTGAGCTATTTGGTGAAGCAGTGCTAGGAATTGTTCCAATCGGAACTCTAGACTCTGAATCAAGAAAAGAAATGATCAAGACTATAAGGGAAATAAACGTATATAACATTGATTTTTCTAGTGTTAAAAAATCGAAAGTTGATGGACGTGCAACATACACCTATCAGGTTGAGATTTCTCCTGACAAATACATAACAATGCTCAAAAAATTTGGTGAAATAATTGGCACTAATCAACTTGAAGCACTAAATCCTGAGGACTTTGCAGAACGAGAAAACATAAAGCTTATATTTGAGATCGATGCCTGGAGTTCACAGCTAAGAAAAGTTGCGTTTACTGATAGCGAGCGCATGGAAAATTATCAGTCATGG
The DNA here is from genome assembly GCA_041617975.1 of Saccharimonadales bacterium (SeqCode). Classification (GTDB taxonomy): domain Bacteria; phylum Patescibacteriota; class Saccharimonadia; order Saccharimonadales; family JAXHNE01; genus JAXHNE01. The sequence continues at coordinate 1,353 of JBFJNW010000102.1, read as the reverse complement.
GGCTTGGTCAGAAATGTCGAAGTACCAGCAGATTCCATATCTGTTACAAAGCTGCAAGAATTGCTTCAATCTATCCAATAAAAGGTCTCATGTATACTACTAGTTAAGAAATATAAGGAGTATTCATGGAACCGAGTAAAGAGAGCACTACGCCATCTGATGAGGGTGTGGTTGAAACGTCACAGCCCAATACGCAAACACCAGAGCAAGCTCCGATAATTATTTCACCACCCGCAAACGCAGAGACTCCGCCAACTGCTCCAGTCACACCTAATATTTCATCTAATCCAACAAAAGTAACTCCTGAATCGGCTCCTTCGTCCATTGGCCAAACACCAGTTACAGATAGTGCACCTCAGCCACCTGCAGTAAACCCAGTTACAGTAGGCAATATGAATCCAGTTGGGCAAACCCCGATGTCCAATAGTCAGATGTCTTCAAATAAATCAGGCAAAAATCCTTTCAAAAACTTTTCTGCCATAACAATTGGATTAGCGATATTTGGTATATTCGCATTTGCATCAGCTGGTGCATACTTTGGTTATATTCTGCCTAACAAACCTGAAAATATATGGAAAACGTCACTAAATAGAAGCTCTAAACTGTTTGAAAAAATTATCAGTATAGATGAGGGCCAAGACCTAAAAGGCTATAGCATAAAAGGTTCCGTTGCATTGAGTAGTGAACTAATGTCGGCAGACATGAACATCGATTTTAAAACATACGAATCCGAAGGTCAGGGCACAATGGATATTGGAGCCTCTGGACAGCGAATCAATTTTGAATTTAAAGGTCTAGATGTTGAGAATTCTGACGCACCTGATATATACATGAAAGTTAATGGCATCAAAGGACTGGGATCATTTTTTGGAGAGGATGTTGGCAATAGAGTCGACGCTCTTGATAGTCAGTGGTTGGTAATTGACCATACACTTTTTGAGCAGTACACCAAAGAGTATGCGAAGAATTTTACCCAAGAAGAGCAAGTTTCCGAAGAAGAAGCTAGAGAAATCATCAAAAAAATAAGTGTCGTAAATAATGAATACTTATTTACGACAGATGAACAAAAAGCAGTTTTTAATGTAGTCGAGAACGTAGGCAAGGAAGAATATGAAGGCAAGAATTCATATAAATTTAAAGTTAGCGTTAATAAAGAACATCTAAAGGCCTATACCGAACAGCTGAAGACAGCCCTACAAGACACTAAGCTACAAAAACTTCTGGGTGAAGAGTATGATTCATTTTTTGATGAAGCAATAAAAGAAATCGAAAACATCAATGAAAGCGATACTGCTGAGGTTTGGGTAGATATGAGCACTAAGCTAATAAGAAACGTGCGATTCACAAATGAGC
>JBFJNW010000101.1:0-2808 GCA_041617975.1 Saccharimonadales bacterium (SeqCode) | reverse complement strand
CGGTTTACGTCTATTGGCTTAATGCGCAAACTTGCTGGGAGTGGATTATCAGTTTGCGAAATGGCTAAAAGCAAATCGATATTATTTTCGTTTGCAGCCTTGTATTCTTCAAGAGCATCTTGTTTTGAAATAAATTCTACACTTTTGACGTTTTCAAGATTATTAAACTGATCAAGTAGATCGTTTCTGGTTTCTTCATCTACTTCATCTTTTAAATAAACAGAAATATCAATCTTATCGGTAATCTGCGAGATTGTATTATTTAGCGTAATATTTGCGACAAATGAAAATAAAATAATACAAAGCGTTATTGTCATAACTGCCATGGCCGCAATACTCAGCCATGCATTTCTTACAAAGTTCTGAATTCCTGTTTTAATAATTCTTAAGAAGGTAATGGTTTTATGATTGCCTGGAGGTTTAGCCATTTTTACCCTCCTGATAACTTCCACTAGATCTATCACTTACCAGTTTTCCGTCTTCTAGAACCACAACACGGCGTTTTAGTTTATTTACGATTTCCTGGTTGTGAGTAGTCAGCAATACTGTTGTTCCGTAGTGGTTGATCTTTTCTAGAACTTTAATTACTTCCCATGCATGTTTTGGATCAAGATTTCCTGTTGGCTCGTCAGCAATTAAAATCTTTGGCTGGCGCACAATAGCTCGAGCAATCGCTACACGTTGACGCTCACCACCTGAAAGCTCATGAGGATAGCGTTTTTCTTTGCCACGAAGTCCAACAATTTCGAGAACTTTTGGTACAGTATGGTGAATTTCTCTGTTTCCATAGCCGACTATCTCTAGCGCAAATCCAACGTTTTCAAAAACTGTTTTATTTGGAAGCAGTTTAAAGTCTTGAAATACAACACCAATCTTGCGTCTAAGAAGTGGAATGTCTTTATCTTTTAATTTGTCATAATCAATTCCACCTACAACAATCTTACCGCTGGTTGGCTTTTCTTCTTTGGTTAGCAGTTTTAGTAATGTGGACTTTCCTGCTCCACTAGCACCAACAAGCACAACAAATTCACGAGGCTCTACATGAAGGCTTATTCGCTCCAATGCCCCGTGACTACGGCTATAAACCTTAGATACCCTGTCTAAAAGAATCATCACTGTTTAGTATATCTCATTACGCTTATGAAAACGATAGTTAACCTTCTCCGAGCGTCTGTTCCAAGTAAGCTTGTATGAATTCATTAATATCTCCGTCTAGTACTTTGTCAGGATCGGACGACTCATGCTTGGTTCGTAAATCCTTAACTTGTTTGTAGGGATGTAGTACATAGCTTCGAATTTGGTTTCCCCATTCTGCGGATTGGTTGGGACCTTTTAGCTCACCTACTCTTTCTGCATGTTGCTCTACCTGGAGCTGAGCAAGCTTTCCGCGAAGAATTCCCATTGCTGTTTCTTTATTCTGCAACTGGCTTCTTTCATTTTGGATTGCAACTACGATTCCTGTAGGTATGTGTGTAACACGAACAGCCGAGTCTGTGGTGTTGACGCTCTGACCGCCTTTTCCTCCGCTACGATATACATCAATCTTAAGATCTTTTTCGTCTATTTCTATTTCTTGAGGCTCGTCAATTACTGGTGTTATTTCAACTTTTGCAAACGATGTCTGTCTTAAATTGTCTGAGTTAAACGGACTTAAGCGTACCAGGCGATGTACCCCGTGCTCACTTTTAAGTTTTCCGAAGACATTCACTCCAGAAATCTCTAGCATCACGCTTTTAATACCAGCTTCATCACCTGATGATTCGTCAATTAACTGAACTTCACAGGAATTTTGCTCTGCCCAACGAGAATACATTCTAAGCAGCATCTCCGCCCAATCTTGAGCATCCGTTCCGCCTGCTCCAGCATGAATGCTTAGCAGTGCATCATGATCATCGTATGTTCCGCTTAGCAATAATTCATCTTTAAGAAGTTCATAATTGCTATTTAATGTATTGTACTGTTTGGCCAAATCTTTTTGTAGAGTTTCATCGCCAAGTTCGGCCAACTCTAAATTATCGCTTACAGATTTTCTAAGTGATACCCACGGCTGAACACGCTTTTCGAGCTTTGCGATTTTTTTCATTATTTTTTGAGCAGCATCACTGTCTTGCCAAAAATCAGGGTCTGTTGCTTTAGACTGCAAAGTCTCAAGGTCATTAGAAAGTGTGTCAATCGACAGTTGTGTGCAAGCGTCTTCAACAGATGCATTTAAAGCACTAAGATCATCTTTAAGCGTGGACATATCGCCCATTATACGTCATTACTTTGGTTTGCCTGAGCAAACCTTACTTCAAGACAAATGAATCGATTATCTTCTGAGAACTATTAATTAGACCAGGGTCGGATACGTGACCAAAAACACCGACGATTATAATTGCGTCACCCTTTAATGTTGAAACAAGATGTATATCACCAGTCTTCTGCTCTTTTTCATAAACTTCAGCTACAAACTTTTCAGCTGTTTGATCCAAAAAAGTTGTTTCGGAAGTATTATTATTCTTTACTTCTGTGTCTGGGCTTGCATTTGCTGCACTTACAATAAGTTCACTGAATTTACCTAACTGATTTTGAATTTCTTTACGCTGTTCATCGCTTACGTTATCCGGTAGTTCAAATATATAAACAATAACTTGAGATTGACTGTCTTCTGAATTCTCGTCATCAGCATCAATCGGTTCCTTAAAAGAAACTCCACCTTCTTTATTTTCCTCTGTTTCATACCCTTCTGGGTACAAAACTGAAAACTGTTCTGAATCGTATTGTGTTAATTTGATATTTGATGAACCAAAAACCTGTAAAGCTAAAAAT
>JBFJNW010000100.1:0-2816 GCA_041617975.1 Saccharimonadales bacterium (SeqCode) | reverse complement strand
TGCAAACGTAAGAATAATGACATATCTTGGGTCTCTTTGGATTTTGCCTTTTGATATTCCATCTCTTTTAAAATTGTCTATCAGCGCACTTAAAAAGTTATTAATTTTATTCATATTATATAATTGTAGTAGAACCAAGGGGTAAAATAAGTAATATATATTAACTTTTTGGTGATAATCGCCCATAGAAGGATGCAAATGTGCCGAAGCATTAAACCACTATATAATTTCGACCCACCAGCTACTGACGAAGAAATCGAGGCTGCAGTAACGCAGTTTGTAAGAAAAATTTCTGGATTTCAAAAACCTTCTAAAGTTAATGAGGCTGCGTTTCAAAAATCTATCAAAGAAATTACTAATTCGTCAAAATCGCTACTCGGTAATCTAACTACTAACTCAACACCTAAAAATAGAGAGATCGAAGCCCAAAAAACTAAGCAGCGATTTGAGTCTCGTCAATAAATTCAGAAACAAGCTTTCCGAACACATGATAATTTCCGAGGAAAGAGTGGTATCTTCCTTCTAGAATTTTTATTGTATTTAATATTTAGCTTTTAGCTTTTTTGGGCTTTTTGACTTCTTTGCGTCCGCGATCTTTTGACATAGTTATCCTTTGTTAGCTTAATTCAATAATACGCTTATTGCTGGCATTGTATAGCTTAACTTAACGATTAAGAATAAGCGCTATGGCTACGAGGCGTTGTAAGTGTTACTTTATATGTATAACCATATGGATTTAGCAAAATTTAATATAACGGGCAACAAAGAATATGTTCTATCGCTCAAATCTCAAAACGAGCGATTAATTCAGTTGCGCTGGCTATATATAACTTTGTTGCCGTTTGTTGCTGCCGCAACTTCTTATATTACTGGAGATTCAGAATTTGGAGTTACATACTTTTACATTGGACTAGCAGGCGTTGCCGTTAACTCATTAATGTTCATTCTCTGTAAAGTTATACCCCTAAAATCTTATTTCTTTCAGTCATTGATGGTGATTCAAATTGGTTTTGATCTGTTTTTTGCTACTGTAGCTACTTATGTAACAGGTGGTTTAGATGCTAGGACAACAGCAGTTTATGCTGTGCCAATTGTTGCCTCGGGCCTGATATTTAGCGCACGAATTGTCTATTTTACTGCAGCTGCCAGCGGTCTTGGTTATATTCTAGCTGTAATTGCGGACATCATGATAAATCATCGATTTGTTGAATTATCAGAAGTTTTTGTGCCACTCGTATTCTATCCAGTGCTATTTATTCTTTTGGCAAGGTTAACTCACTATCTTATGAAATTGTCTGTTCAAGCCACGGAAGAAAAAGTTTACGAATCATTTTTGTCACTACTGTCGCATCAGCTGAAGCACCCGCTTTCAACAACAAATGCAATCTTAGACACCATAGATTATTACGAAGAGAAGGGGTTGTCGCACAAAAAACACAAAAAATTCATCCAACAATTAAAATCAGAAAATCAAAACATGATGTTGCTCCTAAACAACTTACTTGAAGCGGCAAACCAAGAAAACAAAGTCTATGCTCATGAGACAACTGATTTGCCTAAGCTGTTGCAACAAATTGCATATCACTGCGCAGAAAGAAACAGCAGAGTCGATGATCTTAAGCTGCATCTTGGAGATATTTCAACCAAGATTGTAGCCAATAGCGACAAACTAAAAACGGCACTTTATAACATCATAAACAATGCATTCATGTTTTCCGATAAAGGCTCTAATGTAGAAATTGATCTACAAGACAAAGAAGACACGCTGGTAGTGTCAATTGTTGATCACGGCGGTGGTATGAACTGGAAGAATAAACAAACTATGTTTAAAAAGTTTAGTGTCAGTACCGATGACAACAAAGGGATTCAAGGCTTAGGCCTTGGGCTGTATGTTGCCAAAAAAATCATTCACGCTCATTCTGGAATAATGCATGTAATTAGTAGAGGGTCAGGAACAAAAGTTATAATAATATTAAAGAAGGGCAAAACATGAAAAAAGTACTACTAGTAGAGGACTTTCCGGTAATTCAAGAGTTATATAGCGATTACCTAGAAGATCATGGATATTCTGTTGATGTAGTAAGCAATGGCAAAATTGCATTAGAAAAAGTAAAAATAACAGAATATGACTTTATATTATTAGATTTGCTCCTGCCAGAAATAAACGGTATAGAATTTTTAGAGAAATACACCGAAAGGGCAGAGGGGCTAAAAATTCTAGTTCTAAGCGACTTTAATAAAGAAGAAACATACAACAGAGCGTTCGAACTGGGCGTAGACGATTATTTAATTAAAGCCGAGAACACTCCGTCAGAACTCCTCGAAAAGCTTAATAAATACGCATAAATAAATGAAAAAATTTAAGCGTTATTTGCTGCTTAGCCAAGTAAACTTTTTTGCTTGGCTACTTGTGTCTAGTGTGTTTGTTTCAAGTGTGGTGTTTACTAACGGAGGTGTTAGCAATTACGGGAATCATTACAGCACGGTTGTCTTTTATTCGATTGCTTTTGTTGCCAATTCGACCTACCTATATTTAGCAGCTGAATCACTGCTATTAATAGACAGAAAGTTCAAATTAATTTCACGATACTTAACTGTACTTAGCGCATTGTTATTGATGGTTTTTATCAGCACTTTTCCTAGACGCTTCGGAATGCTTTTTTCAGATATCCACGACAATGTGAGCATATTTATGTTTTGTTACGAATTTTTATTAGCTTTCTGGCTTTTATATAAGCGACCAACAAAAGAAACTATTTCGTATATGACAATTATGACCTGCGGATCCATTGTAGGACTGCTTTCATCATTGCATG
>JBFJNW010000099.1:0-2871 GCA_041617975.1 Saccharimonadales bacterium (SeqCode) | reverse complement strand
CTGTGCGAATACAAGGGTTGTATATAATTCTTTGAACTCTATTGCCGTTACGATTCCAATAATTAGTTGCATCAACATCACCAGCAAAGTCTCTAAATAAACTTTTTTCGTCATAATCGACTTTACTTTTTGATCCACCCACCCCTACTGTAACTTCTCCATAAACTTGGGCTTCAACTGTCCCAGACTGATCTTCATATTCTTTTTCTATATCACCAATGGCTACCTCTGCAGGTGCTTGGTGTTCTGCAGATACTTCTGGCATATTGATATCAGGCAAACATTCATCTCGCTCAAATCCAGAAGAAACGCAGTCAGGAATAATATCGCTATTATTAACAGCTGCAATTCCAACTACTCCAATAAACCCAACACCAATAACTCGTTTGGCTTTTTGATAATTACTGAGCTTTTCGGACATAGTTTCTCCCGTAAAATAAAAAAACAGTCGAAGAGAAAACTCCCTCCGACTGCTATAAACAATTCAAAAGCATTTTATACTATATATGCAATTTTGTCAATATTTGCTATTTATTATTGGCAATTAGGGCTTAATTGTCTGGGTATTAGATACTACTTCAGTTCCGTTTGTAGATGTGTCCATAATCTCTAACTGAGGTGTCGTTCCTATTTCTGAAAATGCATATTGCAAGTGTTGTCTTGAGACATCAGGCGTCATACCAAAATATAGCGCATTAGAACCAACATCATTTCTACCAAAATCCCCGCTCTGGTCTAGTCCAAATGGAATGCTCTTTAATAAGATGGCGTGACCTTCTTCGTTTGCGTGTTGAGCTTCCTCGGGGGTCATAGAGAAACTAGACATCAATGAGAATTTACCTTCAGAATCTTCAACAACTGCTACGGTATTTGTTTCATGTGCAACACCTTTTTCGATAGTGCTTCCGCCACCTAAACGGAGTACAGCATGTACTTTTGTACCATCATCTAATTCTTCAAGAGGTTTCGTTAACAAGACAGATGTTTTATCGCCATTACTAAGCGCTACTCTGTTTTTTTGATCTGGACCAAAATATCCATCAATATTGCTTCTAAGAGATGCTTTAGGAATCTGATCGATTTCTCCACCAAACGCTTTATAGACCAATGCTTTACCGAAATTTCTTGATTTTCCTGGTGTTAAATTATTGCTTTTGTTTTTTATTTTTTCTGACATGAATTAACATTAGCACGTTGTTGCTGTTTTGTCAATGTTTACGCTTTATTTATACCGATTCAATTGCTACGTCTTTTAGCACTCCATAAAATTCCATCGCCTCGTCACTCAGTGGATTAACAATGCTATCGCTCCTCTTTTTTCCTAGCTGTATGTCTGTCCGACCTACGCCTGCTCCTTCTGTATACCAAATGCTACCAATATGTTCATACGAGGGTATCGCCCCACTACGGTTGGTTTTAACTTCTAAAGCTATTGACTTAAACACATAGGGGTTTGGGAGTTTAATATCTCTGTAGTCACCAGATAATCTTAAAGTGATTGGACCTGAATTTGTTACATATGGAACCCACGGCCCTTTTGCCGAAATTTCATCTACTTCACTTGGGTCGTCTCTTACTGGCCACAATCGGGATATTACTCCACGCCCAGACTCTACACTTGCTTTTAAGCACGACAAACCTCCAAGTAAAGCAATGTGAGCCTCACTGTACTGTATTTTGTGCTCTATCGAAGCTGCATCGCGCTCGGCCATAATCTGCTGACTATCGGCCTCTTTCTGAGCATATCTCTCTAATTCATCCATGGATGATGAATTTTACATTTTTTTAAAACAATTTGCAATTACATGCCTAGGTGGTGTTTGACGCGTTCTACTACGTCTGCAATAACAACTTGTGATTTGACAAGATAATCATTTACACCAAGATCTTCAGCTCGTTGTCGGTCACTATCTTGGCTAAGAGCGGTAAGCATCACTACTTTGACATTTGCAGTCTCTGGAGTGCTTCTAAGTATGTCTAAAACGTCAAATCCACTAACTTTAGGCATCATGACGTCTAGTAATATGATGTCAGGGTGGTATGAAAGAGCCGCTGCTAATGCTTCTTCCCCGTTTGGTACTCGTTTTGTGTCGAATCCTTCTGCTTGGAATCTAGTTGTATAAACTCCCGCTAAGGCGTCATCATCCTCTACTAATAAGATTTTTTTCATTACGCCAGTGTCGTTACTGGACTGGTCTTGTGGTTGGTTTTGGTTTTCGTCATTCATAAGCACTATGATGCCTTATTTTTCTCATTTAGGCAAGCTGATATAAACGCATTAAACATCGGGTGAGGCTTATTTGGGCGAGATTTAAATTCTGGGTGGAATTGGCTGGCCATAAAAAATGGATGATCGATACCTTCTATAATTTCTACGAGCTTTCTGTTTGGACTTAGTCCAGTTGCTGCAATTCCCCAAGATTCATATTGATCGCGATAAGCGTTGTTGCATTCAAATCGATGACGGTGGCGTTCAGTAATGCTAGACGATCTATAGCAAGCGCGTGCTTTGCTACCTTTTTCTAGCTCGCAGGGGTAATCTCCGAGACGCATTGTCCCACCAGTGTTTTCTTTGCCTTTTTGGCCGTCCATAGTGCTAATAACAAGATTCTTGCTATTTGGGTTTAACTCTTCTGAACTAGCATCTTTTAATCCACTATTTCTGGCAGCTGCAACTACAGCCATTTGCATACCCAGACAAAGACCAAGGTATGGGAATTTATTTTTTAGTGCGAATTGTGCAGCTGTTATTTTTCCTTCTAGTGCCCTTGTGCCAAAGCCACCAGGAATTACAATTCCATCAATATTTCTTGTCTGTTCGGCAACCGCATCAGCAATATCAAGTTTTTCTGCATCAATCCATGCAATGTT
>JBFJNW010000098.1:0-2905 GCA_041617975.1 Saccharimonadales bacterium (SeqCode) | reverse complement strand
TTTCATTCCAGCTGCTTCTAGGAATTGGATTAATATTTTTAGCAATTGGTGGAGACGCAAACGACTTTGTGCTGTTAATAGCTGGGTCGCTCGCGACACTATTATTTATTGGAACGACGTTTGTGACTTATATTGTTGGAAGCGAAAAGCGAATTAAGTCATTCATGACAGTTTTAACTCAAGTTATTAATAAAATAATATATTTCGTTCGCCCAAAACATCCAGAAACAATTAACGTCAGCAGAGTACAACAAGTTTTCAGTGATTTGCACAAAAATTACATGAAAATAAAGAAGGACTTTGGGCAGCTTAAAAAACCATTACTTTTTGCCTTGTTTGCAAACTTTGCGGAAGTTTCAGCAATATTTGTAGTATTTGCTGCATTTGGAATATTTGTAAACCCAGGAGCAATAATAGTTGCTTACGCGGTAGCAAATTTTGCGGGCATTGTGTCTATTCTTCCTGGTGGAGTAGGGGTGTATGAGGCTTTAATGACAGGTGTATTTGCCGCTGCAGGAGTGCCGGCTGCAATAAGCATTCCGGTAGTTTTAGCATATCGTGTAGTGAACATGAGTATACAATTGCCAACCGGTTACTTCTTTTACCAAAAAAACTTACACGCAAAAGATATACCCACTAATTCTTAAATCCAAAAAATGTCTAACTCAACCAATGTAAATGTTCTAGAAAAGATTGATGATGTTTTTGGAACACGTACGGCTGATATTTATAATATTGGTGTATCTAACGAGCCAAGTTTAGAATCGCTAATATTAAACACTGAACTAGGTGCAATAAACCCTCTTTATTTCTTGCCAGGCAACAACCAACAATCTCTGGGTGAAGTTGGCATGGTTCTTGGTCACCGCAAACTTAAAGAACCAGCTTTTCTGCACCAAATGTGTTTTCGTTTTGAGGTCGCAAAGTTTGATATTAATGGAGTGACAAAAATATCAGAATTATTTGAAATCGGTTTTGCACATGAAATAGGTCATGCATTAGATTTTGCAAGATTAATTAGCTTACAGGGACTAGAAAGGGCGGTGGTTCAATTTGGACGTCAGCGAAAAGAAGAATATATAACTCTTCCTTTTGGCGCACCATCATCCAGAGTTCAAGAAAGTATGAACTTAAGGAACACTTGGTTAAGCGCGGTAGCACCAAAATATTGGTCAAAATTGATGCTAAAAAATACCATTGCATATAGTATGCTACCAACCGAAGTTGCTGCTGACGATAACGCCAAGCAGCTATTAGCGAAACTTGCAGGATAAACAAACATGCTAGAGTTAATTCATGGATAACGTAATTCTTAGCCCCTCAGATTTTGTTGCACTTGTAAATCAGACATTAGAGTTCGCCTTTCCTTATATTTCAATAGAAGGTGAGTTGTCGAACTTCAGGGTGAGTAAAAATAAGTGGGTGTATTTTGACCTTAAAGATGATAACTCTAGCGTAAAATGTTTCGGAACAATTTATCAGTTACCCGGGCCACTTGAAGATGGGATGATGCTCAAAGTTTCCGGGAATCCACGATTGCATGCGTTATATGGATTTAGTCTTACGGTTCAGTCCATCACACCGAGTGGCGAAGGATCTATCAAAAAAGCTGCTAATTTGCTACAGGAAAAACTAACTAAAGAAGGTCTATTTGATCAAGCCAGAAAGCGTCAACTTCCGTATCCTCCGACGGCTGTAGGGCTAATAGCTTCTGACGAATCCGCAGCTTATTCAGATTTTATTAAGGTCGTAAGTAGTAGATGGAACGTAAAAATAATACATAAGAACGTGCAAGTTCAGGGCGAATCAGCTGTTGGCCAGATTGTTTCGGCAATAAATGAAATGAATTCAATGCCGACAGATCAATTGCCGGAAGTACTTGTATTGACTAGGGGCGGTGGTAGTGTTGATGATTTGCTGGCTTTTAGCTCCGAGCAGGTTACGCGTGCTGTTGCTTCGAGTAGAATTCCAACGATTGTTGCTATTGGCCACGAACGCGACGTGTCGCTTGCAGAGCTTGCTGCTGACGTGCGTGCAAGTACTCCAAGCAATGCAGCAGAGCTTTTGGTGCCTGACCGCCAAGAGCAGCTCGTAAGGCTTGATCAAGATAGTAAAAATATTTCCCGTAATTTGAAAGAATCATTAAAAAGCTGGAACCAATCATTGGATGCTGAGAAACAGGATTTAACAGACATTAGTGATCGCATCTTAAAGCAAAACAGATCTTATTTGGAGCAAGCAGAATCTATTTTTCGAGCGTATTCACCACAAAATGTTCTTGATAGAGGATATGCGATCATAAGATCAAATGACAAAGTAATTAGTTCAACTAAACAAATAGCCATTAATCAGTCATTAGACATACAAGTTAGTGATGGAACATTTAGCGCTGACGTTTCAAAGGGTGTATGATCTAGCTATGTCAAATAACGAAAAAACATATCGTGAACTTAGAGAAGAATTGGATAACTTACTTCACGACCTGCAATCTGTCGATATAGACGTAGATGACGCACTAGATAAGTTCAAGAAGGGCAATGAACTCATAACTCAACTCAGAAAAAGACTTGATAAAGCAGAGACAGAGATTAAAAAACTACAATCTAAATAGAAAATTGCTAAATATACAAAAAAGTAGTAAAGTATTCTTCAAATGAGTGAGTCTGAACATAATTTTGGATTAAGTCGTGAACAAATGGATGCGGCGGAGAAAGCAAGTAATGAGTCTTCTTTTGTTCGAAAGCTAATTGGAAGCGCAAGCGTTGCATCACTATTGAGTATTCTAACGATGTATAATTTTGCTGATCAAAATGATCAAAATCCTAGAATTTATATTGAAGAAACGAATTTCAATGAAAATGAGACTGAATCTTTAACAAATATAAATATTACAGAAATGGGTGAA
>JBFJNW010000097.1:0-2938 GCA_041617975.1 Saccharimonadales bacterium (SeqCode) | reverse complement strand
TAATAACCCACCAACATGCTGATCACTTAGACCCAGAATTTGCTAAAAAGCTATCAGATATGGATATACCAATCTTCGGGAATCAAGACGTTGTTAACAAACTCAAGGGTATTAAAGTTGAAGTAATTCATGATGAGGAAGAATTCAATGTAGCTGGTTTTGATATCATCGCTCGCGAATTACCGCACTGTAAAATGGTTGACGGTTCTGACGGGCCTCCTAATACTGGCTATTTAATCGATGGTAATTTCTTTCATCCTGGCGATGGCACTCAAATCAGCAATTTACAGGCCGACACTCTAGCTGCCCCAATTGCGGGACCAGACGTTACGCTGCTTGACGCAGTAAATTTTGCAAGACAAATTGGCGCCCTAAACGTAATTCCAATTCATTACAGCAATCCTGTATTTTTTAACGATCCCAACACTCTAAAAGAAAGATTTTTAGACGCAAATGTTATAGTGCTACAGAACGGCGAATCAAAGGAGATCTAAAAATGCCTACATTTAGTTTTGATATAGTGTCTGATTACGACAAAGCAGAGATGAATAACGTATTCGATCAAGCACAAAGAGAAATTGGCAGTCGATATGATTTTAAAGGCACGGCGGCTGCACTCGAATGGATAGATGGCGATAAAAGTGGGCTAAAAGTGATTGGCGATAGCGATTATCATATTGAAGCAATCCTTGAAATGGTAAGAAAAAAACTAGCTCTTCGCGGCATAAGTCAAAAAGTACTTGATACTTCAAAAGATTCAGAAACTAGTAACTTAAAAACAACAAAAATTGTTCCCTTTATTCAGGGCCTAGACCAAGACAAAGCTAAAAAAATTACAAAAATAATTAGAGAAGAGCTGCCTAAAGTTAAAACGCAGATTCAGGGTGATGAAGTTAGGGTAATGAGCGGCAAAAAAGACGAATTGCAACAAACAATGCAATTACTTAAAAAAACTGAATTCGAATTCCCTGTCTCGTTCACAAACTTCCGATAAATATTTTTTAAGAAAAATCTGTTCGTTATTTCTCTCAGCTAAATTAATTCAAATCATCTAAATAATCTTTAACATACAACGAATCTACGTGCAGAAAAACGCACGCCATCAAATTAAAATTCTTTTTATAAATTAAGTGCAAACATATGCGGTATACTAGTCACATGATAGATGAAGCTGAGATATTAGATAATCTACAGCGAGTGCTTGCTCTTAACGACAGAGGTGATTTTACAGTCCCAGCACCAGAGCTATACCCACATCAATGGCTTTGGGATAGTTGCTTTACTGCAATAGGGTTGCGTCACATCAACATTGACAGAGCACAAGTCGAAATATTACGCATGCTAGGTGCGCAGTGGTCAAATGGCATGGTGCCAAATATGATTATTTCGGACGAACACCACAATACAAGAGACGCAAAATTTTGGCGGAGTTGGACGAATCCTGCAGCTCCCTTCGAGATATCTACCAGCGGCATTACTCAACCTCCTGTTTTAGCTGAAGCAACTGTACGCATTGGAGAATTATTAAGTAAACCCGAGCGACGCCTTTGGTACAAAAAAGTTTATCCTCGACTACTCAAATATCATGAGTGGCTACATACTGAGCGCGACCCACATCAAGAAGGGCTAACACTTCAAATTCACCCTTGGGAAACTGGACTCGATAATACTCCGCCCTGGATGAAAGAGCTTCACGAGCATCAAATGCCGCTCTGGATTCAAGCAGTTGAAAAACTTAAACTTGCTGGAATTATAAAATTATTCAGAAGAGACACTAAAAGAATTCCTGCAGAACAAAGACTCGACACCATTGAGGCACTATCTTTGTACAGCGTGCAGCGACGACTAAGAAGAAAAATGTATGATATCAACCGCATCTTAAGCCACTCGCATTTCGCAATCGAAGACTTGTCATTTAACTGCATTCTAATTCGAAATGACCAACTACTAAGAGAAATTGCAAAAACTATCAAAGAAGAAATTCCAGATAAATTAGATGTTCAGATGCACAAAACAATAGAATCCCTAGAGTCATTATGGGATCCTTACTCAAATCAATATTATTCGCGAAACTTTGTAACCCACAGTTTAATCAAAGAACCAAGCATTGCCAGCCTAATGCCACTTTATGCAGGAACAATAAGCAAAGAGAGAGCTAAAATAATAGTCAAACAATTAGAAAATGAACATGCATATGGACCTAATTACCCAGTTCCAAGCGTAAGTGTCGAATCTCCTTGGTTCAAAGAGCTAGGATACTGGCAAGGCTCAACCTGGATTAACACAAATTGGCTAATAATTGATGGCCTTAGGCGATGTGGCTACGAAGATCATGCCGATGCATTGCGTGAATCAACCATTGAGCTCGTTGGAAACGGTGATTCTTACGAATACTTTAGCTCATTAGATGGAACTCCTGGAGGAGCAGAGAACTTCTCTTGGACTGCCGCGCTTACAATAGACCTTATCAAATACAATAAATAGCTAAAAGTTGGCTAAATCATTGCCCTTTTTGTAGGTTTTGATTGCCTGTTTGTATGGTTGAAAGTTCTTGTAAATTGCCAAGTCTGCCCTTCGCCTAGCAAGCCATGCTTTATAGCCACTAATGACTTTTTTCTTAGTTTGAAGTATCGCCCATTTTGGTCCGATTGGAACTGCATAAATTGGTCGCATGGCTCTATACCATTCAAGTTTATGACCCTTAGAATGACTTATTATATTTTTTGCCACAAATAACGCATCATGAAGCGCAGTCTGTGCCATGCCAGAATATGGGGTTGAAGCATTGTCGCCAATCACATATATGTTCTCGCTACCCACCGCTCTTAAATACTGATCTACTTTGACTCTACCTCTTTCCAAGGTAAACACTTTAGGGTGCTCAGAGTAAAAGCTTACTGCCTTGCTACCAGCAGTCCAGACAATCACATCCGCCTTA
>JBFJNW010000096.1:0-2975 GCA_041617975.1 Saccharimonadales bacterium (SeqCode) | reverse complement strand
TAGACCAGTCACCTATTGGCCGAACACCTCGATCTAACCCAGCAACCTATACTGGACTTTTTACTCCAATAAGGGATTTGTTTGCATCTGTTCCAGAGGCGAAATTACGAGGCTACAAAGCAGGGCGGTTTAGTTTTAACGTAAAGGGTGGAAGATGTGAGCATTGCTCTGGCGATGGAATAATAAAAATCGAAATGCACTTTTTACCCGACGTATATGTGCCTTGCGAAGAGTGTGGCGGTAAGCGCTATAACAAAGAGGCCTTAGAAATTCATTATAAGGGCAAGACAATTAGCGATATCCTAGAAATGACTACCGAAACAGCCCTAGGCTTTTTTGAAAATATTCCAGCAATAGCTCGTAAACTTCAAACATTGGTAGAAGTAGGACTTGGCTATATAACTTTAGGGCAATCCGCAACTACATTATCAGGTGGCGAAGCACAGCGCGTTAAGCTGGCTACAGAGTTATCAAAAAGATCTACTGGCAAAACTTTATATATTCTCGATGAACCTACAACTGGACTTCACATGGAGGATGTTAAAAAGTTGCTTAAAGTACTTCATGCTCTTGTAGATGGAGGGAATAGTATGGTGATCATTGAACACAACCTGGATGTCATTAAGAATGCTGACCACGTTATTGATATGGGTCTAGAGGGTGGGGCCGGTGGTGGTCAGGTGATTGCTCAAGGAACTCCAGAGCAGATTTCTAACAACAAAGAGTCTCACACCGCGCCTTTCCTTAAAAAAGTCTTGAAGTAGTCTATGGAGCGATTAATTAACAGCAAATTAATTGATGAAATTGAGTTAGAAATTTCGCTAAGAAATCCAGAAAGAAATGTAGATTCTGTTGTTGGATTGTGTACCTGGGTTGCGATGGAAGAGGACGTGTTATCAGCGCAAAATGATGGAAGAATCGATACGAAATCATTAGAACAAGAGGGTAAGCAAATTTTAAAAGTTGCACGATTTAACGCTAGAATCAATTCAAAACGTAATGCACGAGAAAATGGTATTCCTTATGCGGCAGGGCTTCTTATGCATTACGCAAGACGTCGAGTTCAACGAACTGATTACAAAAAACCAAGATATTTTTAAAATACATTCGCTGCTAATGCGATGATTATTATAACGACTAGCAGGATTAAGCTAATCACATCGACGTATTTCTCGATTTGATCTTTGTATTTTTGCCCTAAGAAGTACGCTGCGCCTGCAACCGCAAAGAATCTAAGCCCACGACCAAGCAGCGAGGCAACCACAAAGCCAATAATGTTAATTCTAAAAACACCTGCTGCGATTGTAAAAATCTTATAAGGAATTGGCGTAAAGGCAGCCGCAAAAACTGCCCAAAAGGATTGGGACACGTATAGTTTTTCTACAGCCTCAAAACCGCTCGCTAGATGTAGGGTATTTATTAACCACGTTCCAATTGATTCAAATAATGCAAAACCTATGAAATATCCGAAAAGACCGCCAATAACTGAACCAAATGTCGTGAGTAACGCAAATTTCCACCAAAATTTAGGTCTAGAGAATGTCATTGTTAACAGTAGCGGATCCGGTGGCAGAGGAAAGAATGAGCTTTCTGCAAAGCTAACGGCTGCTAAAGCTCTATTTGCCTTGGGGTGAGCAGCCCATTTTACGGTCCAGTTATATAATGATCTTATGGATTTTCGTAAGTGCGAAAATGGCCTAGTCAAATAACTTACAAAGTTAGTTTGCGGTGAACTAGATGGTTTTGGTGCGATTAATCGTTTAAATTTTAGTTTCATATAGTAGCGATAGTATATCGCAATCTGCATATATTCGTATCTTCATTGTTATTTTTGGTATACTATCATAGTTCAATGAATGACCACACGGAGGAAATATGTCAGGGAATGAAATAGTAATAGAAATGAATAAGCGAGATGTTATCCGAAAAGGGCTAACAGCTTTGCGTAGTGAAGATATTGTGCCAGCAGTTCTACATAACCATGGGAATGAATCCATGCACCTGCAGGCAAATTACATGCAACTTAAGAAAATGTATGCGCAGGCAGGTAAGCACCATCCTGTTTTCTTGTCAGTTGACGGCAAAAAGCACATGGCTCTAATTAAAGATGTTGATGTTGAGCCAACAAAGCAACGCATGAGACACGTAGTGTTTCAGGGAATTAGACAAGGTGAAAAAACTACTGCAGAAATTCCAGTAGTATTTAAGGAAGATGTAGAAATTCCAGCAGAACGAGCAGGGCTACTTGTTCTTAGAAGTCTTGATACTGTTGAAGTTGAGGCACTTCCAAAAGATCTGCCAGACCAATTGTACTTGGACCCAAGTAAATTAACACAGCCTGGCGATACGCTAACTGTGGCTGATTTAGTTGCTCCAAAGGGAGTTGTAATCCTAACTGACGTAGAACACGGAATTATCTCGGTCGAAATGCCTAAAGACCAAGAAGCAGAAGCTGACGCAGCTGCTGCAGGTCTTGCTGAAGACGCAGAGTCATCTGCAGACGTTCCAGCTGATCAGGGCGCTGATGACGGCGATACTTCAGAAGAATCTGAAGGCGATGCAAAAGAAGAAAAACCAGCCGAATAGATTTTCGCTAATTTTCATAATTATAGCCGCTTATAATGAGGGGCTATTTTTATGTGAACTTGATCATTATCAGAGGTATAGGTACACTATATTGCGTCATGGAGAAAATAATACTTTTTTATAAATTTGTTGAGGTTTCTGATACAGAAACTGTTAAGTTTTGGCAGAGAAATCTTTGTGAACGACTTGGGCTAACTGGACGAATCATAATTTCCGAGCATGGAATTAACGGAACGCTTGGTGGTGATATCAAACAAGTAAAGCTATACACACGCGAAATGAATCAACACCCCTTATTTTCTAAAATAAAATATAAGTGGAGTGATGGTGGAAAGAAAGATTTTCCAAGATTAAGCGTCAAGGTGCGAAAAGAACTAGTTACCTTAGCC
>JBFJNW010000095.1:0-3124 GCA_041617975.1 Saccharimonadales bacterium (SeqCode) | reverse complement strand
GGAAGAGTACCGGCAGTAAACCGTGGTTACGACCCTCGGAAGGTTGAAGACGCCCGAAACTTCTGTAACAAAGTGTGGAATATGGCCAGATATGTAGAAGGTAAGCTTGAAAGCCACAAGCCTGCTAAGCCCGAACCGAAGTCACTAGCTGATCATTGGATAATTCAGAATATGAACTATTGTATTGACTCAGTTAGCGATGCGCTTGAAAACTATAGATTTAGTGAAGCTTACGACACGTTGTACCACTTTGTGTGGGACGATGTGGCCGATTGGTACATAGAGGCAAGTAAAATAGACCAAAACCTCGACATGCTGAGCCACGTGCTTGAAACATGCCTTGTATTACTGCATCCTTTTGCGCCATTCCTAACAGAAACCATTTGGCAGACATTACACCCTGACAAAGACCTACTAGTGATAACCCCTTGGCCGAAGAAACTAAACAGCGACAAAGACAAAGCCAAGACTTTTGAAGACCTTAAAGTAATCATTTCAGAGGTCAGGCACATCAAAAACGAGCTAAAGGTTCAGGAAGTTAGTCTTTATCACAAGGACGAAGACTTTATTGATGAAAATGCCGACCTAATCAAGAAATTTGCCCGTCTAGAAAACGTCTCACGTGTGTCTGACGGGGCAGGGCTTAACCTAACGCAGACTCCTTACGAGGCATGGCTAGCTATAGATAGTAAAGCAATCGAGAAATTTACCGATAACCTGAAAGAAAAGAAGGCCGAACACCAAGCCAGCATCAAACAACTTGAAGGTCGACTAAGCAATAAATCCTACGTTAAAAACGCGCCTAAGAAGATTGTTGATCAAACAAAGCTTCAACTAGAAGAAACAAAAGCCTTGCTGGAAAAAGTAGATTCAGAAATCAAACGATTCGAATAGAATACTAAGAATTTCAGAACTCGAGGGCAGATCGGACGCGGTCTGCGGATTCGTCCGGGCGGTAATCGTCAAACCACATAACCTTCCAGCCATCGCGCTCGGCGGTCATGATGTTGGTTCGTGAGTCGTCTACAAACAATATTTCGTCTGGGTTTACCTTTGACTGATCTCTGGCTATTTCGAATATTCTTTGCTCTGGCTTGATAGATTTTACCTCTGAAGAATCTATAATTGCATCGTACTTAACATCAGGTAGCATTTTGCGTGTAATCATTTCCTGAATAAGCCCTGGCATTATGTTGCTAAGCAGGCCGACGTAATAGTGTTCTGCAGCCCAGGCCACTAACGACTTCATTTCTTCAATTGGCTCAACTGCGTCAAGGTAGTGCTCTCTCCAATCAAGCCCCTCACAACTGAGCTTATCGTTTAGTACGCTGTTAAATTCCTCGATAGACATTTCGCCTCGACACACGGCGTCGTTGTAATGCCAAAAAATGGATTCCACAAAATCTGCTTGTGCACCTGAGTGTTCTGCAATTGTTGCAAATGCCCTATGAAAAAACCTAACCAAACAACCGTTAATATCAAAATAAACAAATCGCACGCCACTTTTTGATCGTTTCTTAAGCGAAGTAATAACAGGAGCAGCCATGCCACTTAAAAGCTCATTCAAGGACAAATCAAGTGCAGCCGCAATGTGCTGAATCGTAAATATTGAAGGGGCCTTTATAGCACCACGTTCTATTTTAGCCAGCGTAGAGTAACTTAAGTTTGCTTTGTGACATAGATCCTGCTGAGTAAGCCCAGATTTCTTCCGTGCATCTTGCAGGATCTTGCCAAGACCCACCTCATCCATAGCATGATATTACCTGTTTTTTTGCAAAATACCAAGAAAAACTAGTACTAAATGGCTAGTAATTTTATTTAGGAATAAAGCTAAGCACTGAAACAGTAAATATAAGTGCGCCCAGACCGGCAATGATTGCGGTTGTAATTGCTTGCTGAGAGTTTTGGCCTGTCTTGTTCATCATCTTTGAATACACCCAAACAGATGCAGATGCAGCGACCAATAAACCAATAGTAAAGTTTCCAAACATATTCAAATTGTAACACCATTGCAAGTATTACAATGGCTTAAAATGCTGTTTATATGTAATGCTAGTAACAGATAGATGGAACAAGCCCAAAAAACATCAGTTGTGGAGGTGGCCAGGAAAGGTTGGCGACCATGCTTGGCCAAAATTGCGTTAATCGGAGCCATAGCAACCGGAATCGATGCTTGTGTTGATGCCTATGCTTATCCTGATGAAGTAATCACTATGTCGCATGAAGATTCTGAGCCGTTTGAAGGTGATCAGCTATCGATAACCACCGCAAATGTACACGGCTGGAACGAAGTTGCGGGGGACGAAACAATCCCACGCGAGCCAATGATAACTGAGCTCCGTGAAGTACTAAAGCAAGAAGATTCTGACATAGTCTGTCTACAAGAAGTGAATACTGGTGGCGACGAGTTAAAACAACTCCATGAAGATGGTTATAACCTAATATTTTCAACGACTATTAGATATCCGTTTAGGGGAAGTTTTGGAAATGCAGTGCTCAGCAAAGCTCCACTAAAGCTAGTTGAAGTGCAAAATTTAGAAAATCCAAGCACTGTATCACCAAGAAACGCCATTACCTTTGAAATAGACATTAAAGACGACCGATCATTACAACTAGCAGCCACACACCTAAGTGTTGACGAAGGGGAAGGGCAAATTCAGGCTAAAAAACTGATGGATAAATTCGGTAATAGTCTTGATGGAGTTTGTGGCGACCTCAACAGCAGTCCAGATAGAGTCCAAAGCGGGGCATTTGCACCGCTAATATCTAGAAGCGGCAAATACTTAAGCGTTCCGACCTTTCCTTCCCATAACCCGAGACGGGCAATTGACCACGTAGAAATATCCTGCGGAAGAAAACTGTATTGGCTTAAGTCTACAGACGATTTTGGATCTGATCATCTGGCAATGACAGAGACTTTTGATATTTCTGGATGTTAAACAATTACTGATACACTTATTTATATGAAAATACTAAAGGCTATAGGTCGCTGGGTTGGAGCGTATGGCATGCGATCTGCGCTGTTTAGTTTTGCTTTTATGGTCGGCTTTGTGTTTACCTTCGGATCTCCAGATATAATTAAGCAATCATTTGATGAATCTGGAGTTTACCAGATACCGCTCAG
>JBFJNW010000094.1:0-3129 GCA_041617975.1 Saccharimonadales bacterium (SeqCode) | reverse complement strand
TCTGAAAATATCAAAGAAGATATTCATGACCTATACGGATTTGCCAAAAAATCTAGGAAACTACTTTTTGTTCTTTTAACTAGCGTTAATGGCGTTGGACCAAAAGCTGGAATGGCGGTCATGAACATTGGCAATGAATCTCAAGTTAGAAGTGCAATTGCTACAGGTGATATTAAATTTATCACTAGCGCTAAAGGTGTGGGCAAAAAAGTGGCAGAGCGAATTGTGGTTGATCTAAAAAACAAAGTTGGCTTTGATGCATCAGATGATGCAACAGATTTTCTTGGCGAAGTGCCGACGAGTGATGAAGCGATGCAAGCCCTAGTATCGCTTGGCTACTCATCTGCAGATGCAGCTGAACGCTTGCGAGGTATTAGTTCAGATTTGCCAACTCAGGAAAGAATAAAACAAGCCTTAAGAGGACATAAGTAATGGCAATTGAGCGAATTGTTGATCCGTCACAAGATGACGAAGATGTAACTCAGGATGAGCAGAGAATCGAAAACGTCTTAAGGCCTAAAAATTTTGAAGAATATATTGGCCAAGAACGAATAAAGAATAATCTAAAAGTTGCGATCGAGGCTGCTAAAAAACGTAGCGAACCTATTGACCATGTTCTGCTTTACGGACCTCCGGGGCTCGGCAAGACAACGCTAGCCAGTATTATAGCTAACGAGATGGGTGCACAGATTCGTGTTACCAGCGGTCCGGCAATTGACCGTGCGGCAGATCTGGCTAGCATTCTTACGAACTTAGGCGAGGGAGACGTTTTATTTATTGATGAAATCCACCGCTTAAATCGAAGCGTGGAAGAAGTTTTATATTCTGCTATGGAAGACTATGCAATTGATATTATGCTCGGTAAAGGTCCTAGCGCGCGAAGCTTAAGACTTGATGTTCCTAAGTTTACTCTTATTGGAGCTACAACTAGAACCGGAGCGCTGGCGGCACCTCTACGCGATCGGTTTGGAATGCTACACAGGCTCGAATACTACAACCCAAGCGAAATAAGCAAAATTGTTCAGCGTTCAGCGCAATTACTGGAAAGCAGTATTGCTCCTGAGGCTGCAGAATTACTATCAACTCGATCTCGACTTACACCAAGAATAGCCAATAGGCTACTTAAGCGAGTTAGAGATTATGCAGATGTAAATGGCGATGGGATTATAGACACAGAAATAAGTAAGCAGGCGCTTACACTGCTTGAAGTTGACGAGCACGGTTTGGACAACGCTGACAGAATGCTGCTTAATGCAATTATCGATAACCACGGTGGCGGTCCTGTGGGTCTAAATACCCTAGCAGCAGTTCTTGGGGATGAAGTCAGTACAGTCGAAGATTTTTACGAACCATACCTGATGCAGATTGGATTTTTGGAGCGAACCCCAAGGGGCAGGAAAGTTACACCAAGAGCCTACAAGCATATGGGAAAGCAAAAGGGCAGCGAGACAGACCAAACCGCTATTTTATAGCTACTAAACTGCTATAATTTAAACTGCTATGGAAATATCTAAACTATCTGCAACCGGAAAAAAATTGTTTGACGTCATAGAATTCGATGACGATGAAGTATTAATCTGTGAAATCAGAAAACACCCGATTGGACTCGCAGGGATATACATATCTGGACTTTTAATTGCAGTAATATTGTTTGTGGCCTGTCTAGGTCTTGCATATTTTGCTAGTAATATCTCGTCTGATGTTTCTGCGTATAGGGGCTTGTTAGTAGGTCTTGGCTTAATTTTATCGCTGTTATCACTTTTAGCAACCGGAATTGCAGGGTTTATATACAACAGTAACGTTATGATAGTTACTAACGAAAAAATAGCCCAAGTGCTTTATAGGTCGCTGTTTAATCGCAAAATTTCGCAACTTGGTATTGGCGATGTTCAAGATGTAACTGTGACACAAAATGGTGTATTTTCTAGAATTTTTAACTATGGAACAATAGTTGTCGAAACTGCCGGCGAGCAAGAAAATTATACTTTTACCTTCGCTCCAAACCCGTACATCTTTGCAAAAGAAATGGTTGCAGCTCACGAGAAAAACCTCGAGCAATTTGGCAACTAAATTTTATTCAGAAAACGGATTGTTCCGAGCCTCGTCGTAGGCAGCTTTGATTTCTATATTTTCTTCAGTAAGTTTTAGCATCTGATCAATAGAGCTTTCGTCGATACGTAATCTTTTTACTGTCTGAAGCTCCTGGTCGACTTCAAGTTGTGAAGGAGCCTGATTGCCAAGAGAGTTTATGGTAATAAATAGGTAGGCATATATAGCTGCAAACAGCGTCAAAAATATTATAAACCTAAATCTTTTTAAGAAATCTGCAACCTGGGTTAATGGTAGTTTTTTAGCTTTTTCAATCATGGTTTTATATACACCTGTAATGTTATGCTAACTTGTAATAAATACTGGTTGGTCGGTTCGTCTAAGGTAGGCGTGATTATAATTGATGATATAGCAGAGGTTCTTCGATTTTTCTCTAAACGATCTAAGAAATTAAGTAGTGTCGGGTAATCAATCTGATTGTCGATAGTTACGGCGATTTCAAGTTGTTGAAGCTCTGGAATGCCATCAACTTTTTTTAGTTGAGTTACGGTTTCTGTTGCACCTGGCTTAGCATTACCAAGATTCGACGTCGGAAATGATATTCCAGATATATTTACTCCAGATTCGTCAGCGATGGCCACTAGTTCTCTAACCGTTCGCGCTTGATCTTTTTCTTGAGGAACAATTGACTTCGCAACTTCTTCTAGTAGAGCATATTGCTGTATTTCTTCCTTGGCTTTAATTAGCGACCTTTCCTGGGCTTCAAGCGCGGAAGTTTTTACCTTAAGATCATTAAGTTCAAGGGTCTTATCGCTTAGCATCTGATACCCGTAGTAAGCACTAGCTATGCTAGCAATAGACAACAAACATATAGAAAGCACTAAGACGATGAAAAGTCGCTTGCTATTCATCATTATTCTCCGCTTCAGTTGGATTTTGGTTTACGAATAGGAATGGATTATTATTGCCAAACAAAGCTCGAATATTTACGGTACATGGGTAGGTCTCTTCAATGCTGCCTGGTGTAGGTTTTGTGATACAGTCTATGCTCTGAATATCAGCTTTTTCGAATACATTATT
>JBFJNW010000093.1:0-3139 GCA_041617975.1 Saccharimonadales bacterium (SeqCode) | reverse complement strand
GTTTCTCGCTGTACCACTAACAGCATGATAGTAAAGAATATTCTTTTCGGCATCTTCCTGCTTGGGCACATAAGCTTCGCGCCCAGTGCGTAAGGACTTTTCTTAGAAAAAAAACATACATACATGAACTGCAAGCCGAACCTTGGGGGCCTGTCGGCACAGAAAAATTAAGCAATAAAGAACAAGACAAAAGCATGAACGAACGTCGCCTAAAAGAATCTCTGGCTTATGCCAAATCATCAGGAATTGTTGATGTTGATGTTTGGGGAATAGAGTGGATGTATTGGCGCACTAAATCTGACGATAGTTTAAATTATTGGAAAATATTGGCCGATGCAATGACCGCCGTTGAAAAATACGGTTAGCTAATCTTCATTCACCCCTTTACTGTGCAATGTATAATTAGGAATTATAAACATGGCTTACAAAAAGATGCAAAAATTAAAGCGTAATTCCAGTAAAAACCCTACAACCATGAGTCAAAGATGGAAATTGTTTATATTTACCGGGTTGTTTGCGGTTATAGGTGCACTTTTACTGCTTAACACTTATGCTGCTACAAACATCCAGACTGCAGAATGGTTTGGTGTGGCTGGGGTTGCAAGCCCAGGAACTCCTAGCGCGGCCTCTAACCGCGTAGTACCAATTGGAAGCCGCGCAATGAGACTTGAAGTGCGCTGGGATCGCACCGAGCCAAGTAGAGGCAATTATAATTTTTCTGATTACAATGCAGTTCTCGATGACGCTAGAAATAAAAACGTAAAAGTACTTGCTTTGCTAGCATATGCACCTTCGTGGGCACGCGATTCGCAGTGTAACTCTAACGGCTACAATATTGGGATGTGTGAGCCCAATAATCCGTCGGATTTTGGCAACTGGGCACGTGAAGCAGCGAAGTATCTAAAAACCAAAGGTGTTAACGAATTTGAAATATGGAATGAACCAAATATTTCTCACTTTTGGAAGGACAAGATTGGCAAACCAAGTCCTTCTAAATATGCTGCAATCGTAAAAGATGCCTATCCTAAAATTAAATCAGTTCATTCAAACTCGACAGTAATAATTGGGTCCACAGCTAATGGATCGGATTATGTTCCAGGAAGCAGTAGTAACGAAAACAGTATAGACCCAAGGCTGTTTCTGCAGAATCTTTATGCTAATGGAATTAAAGGTAATTTCGATGCAATAAGTCACCACCCGTATACCTGGGCGGCCGGAAACACAAATCATGATTTAGATACACAACGTGGGTGGTATCTAATGCATACAGATGAGCCTGGTAAGCCTAGCCTGCGTTCGATATTGGCAAGTAATGGTGAGGGATCTAAAAAGATATGGAACACAGAATGGGGCCTTCCCAGCACTACTCAAATAAAAGCCGACGGAAGCAGACTTCGGCACACAGAAGATACTCAGGCCACTGCCCTTAATCAAGCAATTAATAAATGGAAAAGCTATATTGAAGCCGATTGGGCTGGTAAATTTTATGCGTTTAGATATATCGACACTAAATCTTATGGCGATAATCATGAGGTACCCATAGGACAGCATGCCGACTATATGGGTCTGACTAAAACCCAAGGTAGTCCTGGCTGTACGGCGCAGTATGCACCGACCGGTAGTTCCAAAAAATCTTACTGTACTTACAAAAAATTTATTATGCAAAACTCTACTATTTCCACCGGCGCGTCGACTCCCCCACCACCTCCAAGCCAAGACACTACTATTGATTTGGCTGTAATTACGTTTCCAAAAAATGGGGATTCGCTTAGTGGCACGATCACTATGAGCGTATCAGCTTCCGATCAAAGTGGAGTTGATAGAGTTGTATTGTATGTCGATGGAGACAGCGGCATAGTCGACCAATCAGCACCTTACACTCGAATAGTTGACACTACAAAATTAGCAAACAAAGAAACAAATTTTGGTGCTCATGTTTATGACAAAAAAGGTAATAAAACTTTCGTTCGAAACTTAGCAGTAGTTAATAACAGTCCTACGGCGGTCAATAACCCATCACCCGAGACAACAAACAGCAACCCACATACACCAGAGCCTAAAAACCAAACTCAGGACCCAGCTAAAAAAGAACCAATAATGATAACACTCCCTGGCTCAAATGCTTTGCAGGAAGTGGCTCCAGGGCAGATCCCGCGGGTGGTTGGTGAAACAAAGCTCAAAAACCCGATTTCTTCCCCATCTATAAAAACAACGGTGGTAGTCGACGGTCGTGAAGTTCAAACTGTTGAGGGTGATGAAGTAACTCTAGACACTAGTACATTTACTAATGGAGATCACGAAATCACGCTAAAGTCAGTTGATGAATCTGGCAACGTGACTGAAACCTCCCGAATCGTTAAAGTCGATAACGATTTGTCAATTTATGAAAACATCAGAAACAACACATTAATGCCTTTTGCCGGAAGAGTTTCGGGAGCGAGCATGAATGCAATTTTCGGGGGTTTAAGTGCAACTGTGTTTTCGGTCATATCTGTAGTTGCGATTTCGCAAAAAGTACGTTTGTTGTCGATATTTTCCTAGATTTTTTGTTCTTTGCATTTTTGCTAAATGACTGGAGAATATTGACCAATCTCAGTTATTATGATAAAATAACAGTATAGGGTTTATTCGTTTAACCCCTGTACATTGACAAGAAACTAGTATATTTGCTGGGATTTAAACGCTTGATAAATTGAGCTTTTGGATCCTAGCAAATTTAGGAATTCATCCCACTACCCATGAAGGAAACTATGTATCCTGCATATGGCAAAAACTCAAGCAAGAACGTACTTTTTATAGTCATTCCGCTTTTACTGGTAATAACGTCAGCTTTTATCTGGACCGTAATGTCCAAGACTAAAACAAAAGACGTCGCAAACGAACATGAACCAAGTCTTGAATTTGTTGCTCAAGTTCAACGCGAAATCGATTCGATTATTTATCCGATTGCAGATATTGAGGCAGATGTTTCTTACGAAAATGGAGAAAAACGGTGGAACTACTTTCGGATATCCAGCATGCTGGGTTGTAATTTCGGACTTGATGAATCACCAAGCATTGATCTTTTTGTGGATCTGATCGCCTCTCAGCCCAACGTGTTGAGCGTAACGGTTTTAGAAGATATTGGCATCACCCCACG
>JBFJNW010000092.1:0-3287 GCA_041617975.1 Saccharimonadales bacterium (SeqCode) | reverse complement strand
TATTTCCGGCAACAAGTGGTAATTTATGAGCCATAGCTTCAAGTAAAACTATTCCAAAACTTTCGCCATACAGTGCTGGAGAGCAAAATAACCCAGCGTTTTCATAAAGCATTTTCTTTTGCTCTTCACTTACGTAACCATAAAATCGGACTCTTGAATCTATTCCAAGTTGCGATGCATATAGTTCAAGTTTGCTCTTGTCTGGCCCGTCGCCAACAATGTGCAATGATGCTTCACTGTCGTACTCACAAAGCTCATAGAAGGCCTTGATCAAGTATTTAACACCTTTTCTACGCTCTAACCTGCCAACATATAGTATTTCTGTAGAATCTTTTCGAGCTATAGTTTGCACTTCTTCTTGTAGGTGGATGCCATTAGGAATTATGTGAACCGGTTCATCTGTCAAAGACGTAACGTATTCAGCGGCAGCATCAGACACCGCGGTAAAACCATCTAAATATTTCAAAATCGATGACGTATAAGGCGTAATTACTCTCTCTATTGTCTTAGACATCATAGTGTCGGGTAGCTTTGCGTGGAATGTTGCAACATTTTTAGCGCCAGATCTCGCTAAAATTTGACGACTAACTATTGGTACCCAAGGTTCATGAAAGTGCAAAATATCAAATTTTTCTTCGTCTAAAATCTGTTCTAGCATCTTTACGTTCATGCTGACGGAAATTTGCCCGACAGTAGCAAATGGAGATTTGATATCACGCGACCTGCCAACATAAATAACGTTTTTCTCTTGCGGTACGTCATCTTGTTGAGGCAGGGGAGTAATAATCTTAACGCTATGACCCTGTTTAATAAGGCCAGCCTGTAAGGCGCGCACGCATTCTTGTACGCCTCCACCCTTTGTCATGTTATATGGACACACTAACCCAATACTTAATTTATGACTCATCTTGAAAGACAGTATAACAGGCGATTAGCGCGCAAGCACGCGACGAATCTTGGAAGGTATAAATACTGCCGCTTCATCCGCTCCGGCAATAACAGATGGAGCATGTGCTGGCATAACTGTTGGCACCATGGTAACTTTATCGAAAATAACATTTAAATGCTGTTCTACGACGTTGTTATCAAAATAACGATCATTCTCAACCGCAATATGGTAGACATGCGCTTTTACCCGATCTCCGCACAAGTCTACTTTAAGCATTTCTCCACCTGTAGCCATGTATGTCTGTACATCGTTACATTGCCATAAACCAATTTCGAAATTAACTCGCTTTCTGATTTCTGCGGCGTCAGCGTCTTGTAATTTTGAATGTTGCTTTTCTACCACCTTATAAGCAAGTCTAATTATTGTCGCTCTCAGGAGTACATGGTGCACAAACCTAGCCGGCCATTTACGAGAAAAGATGATTGATCCTAATTTAAGTCCCAAGAAATTGTGGCGCTTGAACTTGAAATCCTCGTGGTGTGCAAAACCCACAATGCTAACAAGCAAGTCCACGCGATCATTTAAGTCTGGATGACGTTGCAGCATTCGCGTAACAACTAAAAAGCCAAACGACATACCTGCAATTGTTATTCGACGACGTTTGTAGCGCAGTTTTACAAAAGCTGCTAGGTAGTCAGCCATGTTATCAAGCGTCGGCTTTTCGCCAATGCTATAAAATGTGTCCATTCCGCCAAAACCAGGTAGATCTGGCATCGTGACCGATCCATACTTGTTTAAGTATTCTGCAAGGCCAAACATTCGCTCCAGACTACAGTGGTGTCCATAAACCAGTAGAATATGACGCTTTTTCTTTGGTGGTGCAGGCATAAACAGCATACGGCCACGTAAGCCATCCATATTTAATGGTTCAACAAATTTATCTAACGGATTCTTTTTCTTCTTTTTCATGATCTTACCCTCAACTTTACGTTGATACTTAACAACGGGCAAGCTTGAGCACTATTATTCGTATAAATTAATCGTTCCAACCCAAATAAATTCCCACGGCTCTGGTTCTGGCCCTTGCTGTTCGGCCTCCTCAGGATAACTAGGTATCCAACCATTAACTTTAGCAATTTCAAAATTATTTTTGCTTATCCATTCATAGCAACTCGTATTTTTAAATCCGTACAAACCAATTCCATCACACGCTAGATCAATGGTGTAGCCATTGTGATGGCGCGAGTAACCTGGCGGGGCTACAACATTCATTATGTCTCCAATAGCTCCATCAGAGTATCCATCTGCTACTCCGCCAGCAGTAACTCCAGCATTTCGCATGTATCTCAAAAACAGCTCTCTTTGGAATTCTATTGATCTATAAGCACTGGTAATTTGAAGTGGAATATCCGCGTCCTCAGCTGCTTGCTGTAAACCATCCCAGCCAATTTTGGCATTTTGTTGCAATAAATCATCTTCTGTTAAATATTGTTCATCAATATGTACAATGCTACTAACCGGTACAGCGCTAAGTACATATCCTCTCTCTTCTGCAATTGATTGGATGCGTTCGTCTGCAACTTTATTACCAGTAATAGACGGTGGTGTTGTTAGTGGTTGAGTATTTGGATAGGCAAAAGATGTATAAAGCTCTTTAAACTGATCATCAGTAAGTTCACGCAACCTAGGCGGCTCTGAAGGTGCATTATCTTGTTCAGTAATCTGATTAGCATTACTCACTTCTTGTTTCTGAGGTTTTTGTACGAAATACTGCCCATAAAAGGTATATATCCCAACCAGAACAAGTCCTAAAACAGGGAAGACCCAAATTTTTTTGCCAATATGTCTTTTCTGGCGCTTCTTCTTAAGCTTATTAAAGTGATGAGGCTCTATTACTCGCATATCTAAAAAGTATACCTTAAGAATTATAAAAAAGCCCTTGACATTAGCGGAAACAGGAGCATAGTAGATATTTAGAAGGCTTTATTTACAACACAAATAACTCAGAAAGTAGAGGATTGCAATGGCACTTTGCAACATAGAAACCTTTAAACCGCGTAATGAGTCATTGCGCGCAGAGCGAGAGCTTGGTTTGATTAATCCTACCGATAGAGACGAATTCAACCTAGAGAACCTTGCTGACGAGTTTCAGCTCACAAGAAAAGCTATGCGAACAAGACTAATGGGTATGGTAGCAACTTTTGATACTTTACATCAAAGATCTACAAATATGCTTTATTTTTCGTCTAGTCCACTCATGCATGACAGATACGAAGAAGGAGGAAACATAATCAGGAGTTTTTCTATTCCAAAGATCCGCAGACATTCAAGTGCTGCGAACCGAACTCATCAAATATTAACGAATATATGTGTAATCCAGACTGAACCTTATTCTGAT
>JBFJNW010000091.1:0-3321 GCA_041617975.1 Saccharimonadales bacterium (SeqCode) | reverse complement strand
TTCACTACCGTTAGTAAACGACTTGCTTTTCAAATCTATGATATTTTATTTTCTTTAGCTATTAAACCAAATATATCGTATAATAAACCTTATGTTAATAAATGGGCTAAACATCAAGCATGTTATAATGTTACATGGAATAATAGATCTAAAAAAAGAGTCGGGATGAGAAAAATTGACGGTGGATATTTAACCGCAATAAAATCTATTGAAAAGAAATATGACAAATGTAAAGTTTATAATTTCGAAGTAGGTCATGAACAGCATAAATATATAGTTGGAAATATTTTAACAAACAATTGTATTTTTAATCCTAGTACTGGTAGATCTAGTAATAAGTATCA
Source organism: Saccharimonadales bacterium (SeqCode) (assembly GCA_041617975.1). Classification (GTDB taxonomy): domain Bacteria; phylum Patescibacteriota; class Saccharimonadia; order Saccharimonadales; family JAXHNE01; genus JAXHNE01. The sequence goes on along the minus strand of JBFJNW010000091.1, from coordinate 2,977 downwards.
ACCTGGTGGGCCGGTCTTTTTCCCGGATGGTTCCATTTGCCCTTGGTGTAATTCTGCAGGGGTAGTTACTGTCCCCCCAAAAGAGGAAGACGTTTTCCTCATGGTTGTTTGGGATTATCGTTCTTGGATCAATTTTGACTTGAATACGCAGAGTCCTGCAGGCCGAATTCAAACGTTATCTAAAGCTAGTACAGTTCCGATATTAAAAAGAGCTAACAAACTCATTGTAAATGTTGATTTAGAAAACCAAGTTAAGCATGTATTTCAGAGGGATAGCGAAGTTGAGCCCTGTGGACTCGATAGTAAAGATTTCGTAGCAACTTTGTGGAAGCGCATCTAAATGGCACACATATTAGCTAGCTTAGAAATTATTGAATCTAACAAGGAAATTGCAAAGAGAATCGCCGAGGAACTTGCAAAAAGAGTCAAAGTCATTTTCAATAAATCCCTAACACAGATCGAACAAGAGGCTCGTTTGATGATTGGGTTAGCCATAGAAAGTCAACCTGAGTGGGATTCATTACAAGGAGGAGTTTTGCAAGCTGAATTGGGAGTTCCCGAAGTCGACATTCGTCTAACAAATATTTTGAATGCTTTTCTTCAGAGTATAAAAGTACGTGTGCATGACGTCAAAGTAGGAGCAAGATCGTTCAGGGGACTAATTTCACTAGAAGGACTTGAAAGTGATTTTCAATCAATCTTGACTTTGGAAGATGCGAGTTACGTAAGCGAAAATGCCAAAGGTATCCAAACAGATATTCCGTGGCTTCAGTGGCTTCTTTTAGAAGGTGACGTGACTATAGCGGGATACGAATTTAAGACAACACCAAGAAAAGTCGTCACAAAATATTCTAGAACGGGATTGGGTTTGATGTTTCGACGGGTTACGGGCCGCTGGAGAATTCCTCCCCAGTTTGCCGGAACAATCCAAGATAATTTTATAACGAGAGCCTTAGTTCAAGTTGACAAGAAACTTGATACAATTTTTAGACAATCAATAGCAAAGAATTTTAAATAAACTTTTTTTGAGCCAGTGCGGCGATTGAGCACTTATGGTTAATTGTCCAAATCGAATTACGCTCTTTAACGGTGTAACACAATACGGCGATACTCTTCTGGCATCCGAGCTAGAACAGAATCTTAAGATCTTTCTAGATTGGGCATTTTTAGAAATTGGCGCTTTTACAAATGTTGCAGTAAATCAGTTGGGGGGCTTCGGGGGCGATTTTTCCAAGCTGCGCTTAGTCGACGACCCCAGTTATACCTTAGGTCAGGTTTGGGAGACGGTCCGTAAAGATTGGGTCTATGAAACAGGTATTTCGTATAGCGGTACAAGTCCTCATCAAATTAGCGGGGTTTTCGTTGACACTATTTTCCGTGGCAGTGGAGACCCTTCTTTTTCTCATTATTATGATTACCCTCTTGGCCGTCTTATATTTAATAGTCCTATTAATCAATCATCTTCTGTAAAACTAAAGTACTCTTTCAGGAATGTTCAGGTTTATAAAGCTGATGATGCCCCTTGGTGGACCGAACTCCAATACAGAACTTTCCGCCCGGATGACTCCCATTTTGATTTGACGGGTTCGGGAGATTGGGCGATTCTCTCGAATCACAGGGTTCAACTGCCCGCCATAGTCCTTGAGGTAGTCCCACGAAGAAGATTTCAGCCTTATGAACTGGGTAATTTAACTCAGTGGGTTCACCAAGATCTTCTGTTTCATGTTCTGGCCGAGTCTAGATGGGAAAGAAATCAGGTGATGGACATTCTCTCTTTTCAAAATGACAAAACCATATGGTTATTTGATTCGAACACCGTGGCAGACAGTGGAGTTTTCCCCTTGGATTTTCGAGGAATGTTTGTGGGGGGCTTAATGTATCCCGATCTTGTGGAGACGCCATATCGCTGGAAAAAGTGTCAGTTTACCAAAACAGTCGTAAGTGAAGTTCACACATTTAATCCAAGATTACATGAAGCTACAATAAGAACAACATTATTGGTACTTTGGGCAGACATATGCTGACGCTATCGCGACTATTTTTCATATTTTAAAATTTTAATATCTTTACCACTTTGTGTTTTGAGGAAATCTTTAGATTTCCGAAAAACGGTGTATTATATGGTGGCTTATCAACTTAATCAATGCGTGGGAGAATTAAATGGCAAATAAACGAATTTACTATGCAGTCCAACAGGTCGCTATTAAAGGCGATCAAACTGGCCCTTGGGTAACTGCTCACGCAGTCAAGGGTGTTCAGTCTGTTGGAATGACAACTACCTTTAATTTGGATCAGGTTTTCGAACTTGGTCAGTTAGCTATCTATGAAAATATCGAAGGTATCCCTGATGTCGAAGTTACCCTAACGAAAGTGCTTGACGGACGTCCTTTGATGTGGCACATGGCTACACAAGATAACACGACGACAAGTCCAACATTAGCAGGTCGATCAAATTCAAAGGCTTATGTTGGAATTTCTATCTATAATGATACTAGTAACTCAGCTGGTGCCGATACTAACTTTGGTATTTCTGAAGTCGAAATGTCTGGTATGTTCGTAAGCAGTCTAGCTTATAACATTCCTCTAGAGGATAATATGACCGAAGACGTTACTTTAGTAGGTAACAATAAGATTTGGGCCAGTGATCCGAGAGTTGCTGGTGGAGCAACTGTTTGGAGTACAGCAAGTGTTAGAGATATACCGGGTGCTTTTGCTCTTAACAATGATGCTCCTGATGGAACCGGTGGTGTTCAGCGTCGTGAAAATCTTGTGTTTACGAGTGGTATACCAGAGATGACCGGAGAGAATGGCCTCTTTGATGACAATGGTCAAGTAAATAATGCTGATCAAACGGTAGTTCCCTTAGAGGTCTTTGGTGTATCGAGTAGCGGTACTAATGAAGCCTTTAATGCTCACCTTTCTAGTATTACAGTAAGTGCAGACTTAGGTCGTGAAGAACTGTTTGAGCTAGGTAGAC
>JBFJNW010000090.1:0-3327 GCA_041617975.1 Saccharimonadales bacterium (SeqCode) | reverse complement strand
AGGATTATTTAACATAAAATTCACACACATATGACCCTATAAAATAACCAACAATAATCCCCAAGAAAAAGACAAAAGAAATCTCAAGCAAAGTAGTCATCTACCGTACTTCTTCATATTATTTCTGGCACATTGACAGTAGTCGTGCCAAATTTCTCCCTCTACAGAATTATACTCCAGTAAACCTCTTCCGTAGCACTTTTTACAATTTTTTTTTGCGTAAACTGCCGCAAGATCCCTATCAATAATCAATCGGAATCGGGTTAAATCTACTTTTTGTGGCATGATCTAGATCAAGTAAAAAAGGAAAAGAAGTTTTGTCAGTTGAATTGTCTGGTTGGACTGAGTCTCTATTCTTTTTAGTTCCCGGATCCTCAACAGGCATCCCCAAAATATGTTCCAAGGTTGGTACTTCCGTTTGTTCGTCTAGTGCCCACAAAACATTTTGATCGGTCGCCCACTTGTGCATTCGCCTAATTGGAACCATGAACGTAAAAGTCTCACCAGCGCCTCTCACGAGCATACCTATATATTTACCTTTGTGGTCGCCTTCGGCAATAAAAATGCCTCCACCAGAGGAATTGTGTACGAGAAATCCATTGGCAATGAAGTTATGTGTTCTGTCAATTGTTAAGTCATAGGTCATTTTCATACCAATTGTCTTAATTGACGTTATTCGCTCTATAGATAAGTCATTTGGCAAAAGTTTATCGTCTTTTATTACACCCACTAAATCATTTTCTTGCAAGTCTTCTGCCTGGGTCCAAGTGGGAATATATCGTTTCAAAAGTCGCGGCAAAAGATTAATTTTGACAAATGGATGATTACCTGACGCTTCAATTGTTCTATTTTTAGTACTGATTCTATATATTTCCTTGTGGCCTGATTCGATACATTTAACTACCGTATCAGTCATAGTTTTACCTATGCTGTTATCATACGATAGGACTTTATCTCCTTCTTTTATGTCTACGATTCGTTTTAAGGTGTTATCGGCTAGAGTGATGGCAGTATCTGCAACAAGGCATCCGGGAAATGCAGGACAGCTATTCTGATCAAAAATCACACCGCCTCCATTGCCTAACTGCAATACACGTCCTACTTGACTTAAGATTCCACTGGTCATAGAATTAGCGCCTGGTTGCCCCAAAAGAGATCCTACGTGGAACAAATTTGTACCAACAGGCAAGATCATGTCACCTTCAAGGTAGAATTTGGCAGATGCCGTCACAAAATTTCTCTTGCGAACCATCAACAAAGCCAAATCTTCTCCATTGTCAGCATCGCTATACTTAATCACGCGAGCATCCATCTCTATTTGACCGACTTTACGACCACCTTCGCTCAACTCCTTGACAATTTTTGCATCTTTAAATTCAACCACGGTTTTTTTTTGTCCATCTGGCCCAATAATTTCGCGGGTTGATCTAAGACTATCGACGACGTGACCAGCAGTCCACAAAAAATTAATAGTTTCTTTGGCTTCGCCGACTGGGACTTCACGTGTAATGAAAACTCCGGACCCAGTTGAACTACCACCAAAACTGCCTGCGGCCTTAATAGTTGCACTGACATCTTGTAGGTGCTGCGCAACATCGTTAGCATAAAGAGATGAAATCAAGAATAGAAAGACGCATAGCGTCAAAAAACGTGTTACTATTTTCATTTTTTATTCCTAATATTCGAGAGTAAATAAGTAATTTAGAATGGGCGATCTTGCTATATCGGAAGGTTCCATTCGATTGTCACTTCGGTGCGGGGTTAAGTCGACATAATTTTTATGAAAACAGTGGGCTATCGCTGTTGAACAGACGGGATATATCAATTCTTCCTCATCTCTAACGGACCAAGAATGTCCAAATAGACGAAAAAATGGTACATAAAATAATGTAATCCACCAGATACGTTTCCAGCCGTATGGCAATCCAGTCATCACACGCATACATTTCGTGATAGAACGCCCATCAAACTCTAGTTCGGTCTCCACAATTTGATTATCTAGAAACTGATATATTTTAAATGTCTGTGCTGCTCGATACACATCGATAGATTTATTATAGTTAAACACTTCGTTAGCTAAACTAATTGCGCGACCACCTTTCCATTCGCGGAATTCCAAAGATTCTAAATGTGATTTTTCTCCTGTTCTGTCATAGTTCCAAGATGCCATTCCCACGTGACTGTAAAGCCCATTACCAAATTTCCTAACTAGTGCGGATATTGGTCCAGTACCACGGTAGAGCAGAATGTCTCCATCTTCAATAAATTCTCTGGCAACATGATACTTAAGAACTTTTTTGTTCACGTTATTTGGCTAGTTTGTAATTGGTGTAATATGTGAGACTTTGTTTTGTTTTTTATCCAATTCTCTCTCAATATATTTCAACGTTTCACCTAACTGTATAAGTTCAACTTTTAAAGCTGCCATAGCTTCACTATTTCTACTTATTACTTGGTGCAATCTGTCTTGATTAGTCATATATATATCGAGGCGTTCCTGCAAATAAAACTTGGTATTAGTGTTCATAGTTTCAACTTCTGTTCGCGTGACGTAGTCGCGACCCATCATAAGCCAAAAACCAGTCATACCAATCACAATAGTAAGTAAAACAGTAACAATATAAGTCAAAGCATTTTTTACATCAATATCGCTCATGTTCCATAACTTTCGGTTGTTGGTGCTTTATTTCCCACGGCAAAATATAGAACCCCTTTATTATCCCAATCATAGTTTGCTACTGCATCTGTAATATGTCCACTCGTGGTATTTGTAGCTAAATCAACATCCCAAATGCCACTGGTGTTGTTAATTGGTGTTACTGTTGCATTAATATGATCCCACTCATTATTACGAATAGACGTTTTAATATGTCTAGTTCTAATAGTTCTAAGTGGATGGATTGCGTCACTCACGTTAGCTGAATCCGAAGCAGAATCTCGCAAAGGTTCTAGTGCGGTGCTAGCACCCAAAATCTGATCGGAATTTACATTAGCTGTGCCTTCTGCGAAGCCCGTAGGCACATTGTAGGCGGACGTAGTCTGATTTTCTTCAGCTAGGTTGACTGATCGAAAAAAGTCATTGGTAGATGTACTTTTGAAAGCGCCGCCAGGCACATTTTCGGAGGAACCCGTAATGAAATGAGTAGCCATAATACCCCCTTAGCCTGTTTTGGCTTCGTAATCAGCCTGAACAACCGTTGGAGACCCATCTCGATAGGCAAACTCTCCAGGAGCACTTCGGCTTGCTTGAGCCTCATCGTCAACTAGGCTGCCGCTTTGGCCTACATTAATATCCAGTGCTTGACTATAAAGTCCACTGGTGGCATT
>JBFJNW010000089.1:0-3366 GCA_041617975.1 Saccharimonadales bacterium (SeqCode) | reverse complement strand
TAAAGACATGACCGATGCAGAGATCGGTAAAGTACAAGATTATATCAATGAGAAACTAACTGTTGAAGGTGAATTGCAGCGAGTTGTTACGACTAATATAAAGCGTTTAAAGGACATCAACGCTTATAGAGGTCAACGACATAAGCACAATCTACCGTCACGCGGTCAACGAACTCGAACGAACGCTCGTACAAGACGAGGTAAAAGAGTTTCTGTTGGTGGTGCGCAGAAGAAAGCGGCAACCAAGACTTAAGGATTATTATGGCAGAAGATACAACTACAACTACATCGACAGCAGCGGTTACACCAAAGCCGTCAAAGAAGAAAAAGAACAAACGAGCTGTTCCACATGGTCAATTCCATGTGTTGGCTACGTTTAATAACACAATAGTCACATTTACTGATCGATCCGGTGGCGCTTTAACAAGTGCTAGTGCCGGTGGTTGCGGATTTAGAGGCTCTAAAAAAGGAACTGCCTATGCTGCTCAGATTGCTACTGAAAAAGCAGCTGCTGCAGTAAAGCAACTTCATGGAACTACTAAAGTCGATGTGTTCGTTAAAGGCATTGGTCTTGGACGAGACGCAGCTATTCGTAGCCTAAGTTCAGCTGATATTTCAGTAGATACTATCACTGATGTGACTGGTGTCGCTCATGGCGGAACCCGACCTAAGAAAGCACGGAGAGTATAGACATGGCACGAGATACACAATCTATAGTTAAGATGAGTAGGAGAGAAGGGTACGCTCTTCATCCTAAAGCTCACAAGGCACTAGTAAAACGACCAACCCCACCAGGGCAGCAGAATGCTCGTGGTTTCCGATCGAAACCTAGCCAATACTCCATTCAACTTCGCGAAAAGCAGAAAGTTAAACGACTGTATGGTTTGCTCGAAAAGCAATTCCGACGTCTAATGACCGAAGCTAGTAAAACGCAAGGTCGTTCAGGAGAAAAGCTTCTACAATTACTAGAACTAAGAGCCGATAATGCTGTTTACCGCGCAGGCTTTGCAACCAGCCGACGTGCAGCTCGTCAATTAGTTACTCATGGACATTTTATGATTAACGGACGACGATTCAACATTCCATCATTACGTGTTAGCCAAGGCGACAAGCTTGAGCTACGCACAAAGAGTAAAACTAACGAATACTTCAAGAAACTTGACGATAACAGCCCAACGCCTGCTGAAATTCCAGCTTGGCTTAAGGTTAATCGTAAGAAGATTGAATTTGAAGTTACTGGTACACCTGCTAGAGACGAAGCAGAACCAGATATTAATGAACAACTAATCGTCGAATACTATTCACGCTAGGGAGGCTGAAAGAACTATGTCAAAACACATTCACACACCAGGACTCGTAAATATCGATGACCACAGTTCCGATAGCGCTACCTTTACTGTTGAGCCTTTGCACAGCGGTTATGGTATGACACTCGGCAACAGTATTCGTCGCGTTCTTCTATCTAGTATTTCAGGAGCTGCTATTACTTCCTTCAAAGTAGAAGGCGCAACTCATGAATTTACTACCATAGATGGCGTAAAAGAAGATATCGTTGATATCATGCTTAATCTTAAAAACGTACGATTCCGAGTTTTTGGAGATGAACTCCAAACACTTCGTATTAACAAAAAAGGCAAAGGACCAGTAACTGCTAAAGACATCGAAGTAAATGCTGATGTTGAACTTGTTAACCCGGATCAAATCATTGCAACAATTGACGACGACAAAGCAAATCTTGTCATGGATCTAGTTATAGAAACAGGCCGTGGTTACCGAACAATTGACGAAAGTGCTGCAAACAAGACAAGCGATATGATTGCACTTGATGCAGTATTTAGTCCAGTACTTCGTGTACGATACAAAGTTGAAAATACACGTGTTGGTCAAATCACCGATCTTGATAAACTACTTCTAACAGTTGACACCGATGGATCAATTTCACCACGTGACGCATTTGAAGAAGCAGCTGCAATTCTTGTAAATCAATACTCTGCACTTGCCGGATCAACAAAAGTTGAAGCAGCAGCTCCTCTAACAGCGGCTACATTTGATGGTGCAGACGACGCTGGTTCAGACGAACCACAAGAGCTACTTACTTCTATTGAAGATTTGAACTTGTCAGCTCGTACTACCAACGCGTTAATCAATAATGATATTCATACACTTAAAGATCTTTTCAGTCTTAGTGATTCTGAACTTCGCGAACTTAAAGGATTTGGAAGTAAAGCCTTAGACGAAGTCAAAGAAAAGATGGCGGAGTTGGAGCTTTAAATATGCATCGTCACGGATATAAAGGAAGGAAGTTCGGTCGTGAACGCGACCAACGAAGAGCATTACTCAAGGGTCTAGCTGACTCGCTAGTAATTCATGAGTCGATCGAAACAACACTTCCTAAAGCAAAAGAAATCGTTCCTTACATGGAAAAATTAGTTACTAAAGCCAAGAAGGGTGATTTACATAATCGTCGCCAGATTATATCTAAGCTGCAAACAGTTTCTAGTGCACACAAGCTTGTTGATGAGCTAGCGCCACAATTAACTGAACGAAGTAGTGGTCATCTGCGTGTCGTAAGGACAAAATTACGGCGTGGAGACAATACTCAAATGGCGCGCGTAAGTTTCATTAAAGACGAAGTTAAAGCTACCCCTAAGGCCGAGAAGCCAGCAGCTGAAGATAAACCAGCAAAGAAGCCTGCAACTAAAAAAGCACCAGCCAAAAAGCCGGTAGCTAAGAAGGAGGCTAAATAATGAAAACTTATAGCGCAAAACCATCTGACATTACTCGACAATGGTACCAAATTGATGGATCTGAAGCCCCACTGGGCAGAGTTGCCACAAGAGTAGCTAAACTGTTAATGGGCAAAGGTAAACCAGAATATACTGCACACATTGATTGTGGAGATTATGTAGTTATAACTAATGCTGAGAACATTCAGGTTACTGGTAAGAAAATGGATCAAAAAATCTATTATCGACATTCAGGATATCCTGGTGGAATAAAGCAACGCACATTAACTGAACAAATGGAAAAAGACGCAACTGCTGCGCTCACTCATGCAATTCGTGGAATGATTCCCGCTAACAAGCTTAGAGATGGTCGTCTGGCTAGACTTAAGGTTTATGCAGGAAGTGAACACGAACATGAAGCACAGAAGCCGAAGAAAATTAGTATAAAGGATGTTAAATAATGGCAGATAAGCACTATTACTACGCACTTGGTCGAAGAAAAGCTGCTACTGCTCGAGTTCGACTAATGAATGGTACTGGAAAATTCGTGGTTAATAACCTAGAGCTTTCAGCTTTCTTAGATGAAAGTAAGTATCTAGAGCACGATTTGATGAGACCGTTTGCGGCTCTTGAGCTAGAC
>JBFJNW010000088.1:0-3393 GCA_041617975.1 Saccharimonadales bacterium (SeqCode) | reverse complement strand
GAACCTACGTCTAAGACTTTGTCTCCGGCCTGTGCATCTAACCATTTAAGCATCATTTTTACAGTTGATGGTTGGCTATTGGTTTGACTGAAACCAATATCAACTGGACGATCTAGTTCAGACATCTTTTTCTTGTTTGAAGGAAGAAAATCAGCACGATCTATTGCCTTGAATGCTTGGTCCACTAATGAATAATTTTCCATAACATACCTCCAATATCTCTAGGATTATGAAAATTCTCCCTTATTAATTATATCAATATGAGGCAATAATGCGACAAAGCTCTAAAGTAATTTGCATCTGGTTAGTTAAAAATTAAAATCTAATTAGGTTATAGTATATTAATGACTAAACTAGATATTGCTCAAAAAAAGACACTTCGTAAGTGGAACTTAACAGCTGGATTTTTTCACCTTGTGTTGATGCTTATTATTTTATTTCTGTCTAACGATTTTTCTTTGCCTATAACAGCGTCTTATTTGTCTGGCCCTCCGGGAACTACCTTCACGAACCCAGTTACCTTATTTTCTGTGCCTATCGGCATTACTGTGGCTTTGTTCTTGGGGTTATCGTCGGTTTTTCATTTTATAGTTTCGTCAAAGGAATTCTTTCCACGCTACATTGCAGGACTGAGTAAAAATATAAATGTTTTTAGATGGGTTGAATACTCTCTTAGCTCAACACTAATGATTTTATTAATTGCGTTAATAACGGGCATAAATGATTATGGAGCACTACTGGGAATTGCTGGAGTAAATATTTCTATGATTTTATTTGGGTGGCTTCAAGAGAAATACATTAAACCAGGTATGGGTGAGTGGTTGCCATTTATTTTTGGAAGTATTGCAGGGGTAGTACCTTGGCTAATTGTACTAATAAGCGTTATTTCTCCGCTTTCGCCAGTTCCGGCATCTCCGCCGACATTCGTTTATGGAATAATTGTCTCTATATTCGTGCTATTTAATACCTTCGCGATTGTACAGTTCAAACAGTACCAAGCGAAAGGCAAGTGGAAAAATTATATCAGAGGCGAAAAAGCCTATATTATTCTTAGTTTTACCGCAAAAGCAGCCCTAGCGCTGCAGATTTTTGCAAACACACTCATACCCAACTAATTCAAGAACTCATAATAGTTCAAATTATTTGATAAAACAATACTATGACTAAAGCTGCAAATACCAAATAAATAGAAGCGGCTACTGACAAGACTTGGGCAAAATGAGTTAAAAAGCTAAACATTATGGCTGGAAAAATGTTATCACATAAAGATTTAGCAAAAAAAGTAATCATGAGACAATATCAGCATGAGTAATGACGAAATATTTGAATGCGATGAGTGTGGGTTACATTATTATGAAAAATTGTTAGCGAATGACTGCTATGAATTTTGCACGCAATATAACGCCTGCAACACAGAAATCACTAAACAATCCATTGAAGCTAAGAAAACTCAAGAATGAAGTATGTAGCATTACTGCGTGGAGTTAATGTTGGCGGTAAAAACAAGATATCTATGACAGACCTTAAAATCTGTTTTGAGGAATTAGGATTTAAAAACGTAATAACTTATATAAATTCTGGGAATATCATTTTTGACTCTGAAGAAAACAACATAACTAAACTAATAAAAATGTGTGAAGAAGCCATAAGCAAGCAATTTGATCTAAAAATTGTGTGTAATGTAATATCTGCACAAAATGTTATTGAAGCCATCAATCAAGCTCCTGGATGGTGGGGAGTAGGTAAATCATCAAAGCATAACGCAATATTTATAATCCCTCCAGCATCTGCTCAATCTATAATCAATGAAATTGGCGAAATTAAACCTGAGTACGAAAGAGTTGAAATAGTAGGTTCAATCATACTTTGGAGTGCGCCAATAAAGACCTTTAGCAAGACTCGTTACACTAAAATAGTTGGTACAAAAGCGTATAAATCTGTAACTATTAGAAATTCAAATACCGTGACAAAACTAATCGAACTTTGCAATTCATAACACTTAAGGTTTATATTAGTAGATAACAAAGGATTCATATTAAATCTTTTGAGGGGATATTATGAGGTTAAATCAAAATGGCTTTTCGCCAGTAATAGTTATTATGGCTGCAACAGTTGCCGTAACTCTTAGCATATGCGCGTATTTTATACTTTCTGTGAATGGCATGGACGATGACAAAGCAACAGTTCCGGCGCCTCAAAAAGCCCAAGAGGCAGAAGTGATCACTCAAGAAGAAGAACCGTCAGACGAAATTACTATGGCCGCTAACGACAATAAACGAAAAGCAGATCTTGTGAGACTAATATCCAAGATTGCTGAATTCTATGCTGTAAACAATGGAAAGTATCCTTCTACAGACCCGACGGAATTTACAAATACTTTTAAGAACAATTATGTAGTTAACGTATTAGAAAACTTTACTGATCCAAAATCTAAAATCTTTTACACTATAGCTCCAGTTACCGAAGACCAAACTGCCCCAGAACTAGAACTAGGTACTATTCAATACAAATGGCCTGCTAAGTGCGGTGATGGCGAATTTGTAAATGCAGACTCAGGTCAACAAGCTGCAGTCAGACTACTTTTAGAGTCTGGTGAAATATATTGTTTAACTATTTAGTCTTTTTTTCGCGAATGTGGATTTACGTCTTTCCAAATGCCTAACAATTTAACGTCTGAGTTTAATGGCGTGCGAGAACCTTTGGGACTTTGTGAACGATACCTGAAGAGATATTTTTAATCATATATGTTAATGATGTGAGTGAGCTTTATATGTCGCAAAAATATTTAACCTAAATTATAGTTTGATAGTCTCGAAAATAGAATCATAGTCGCCAGAATCTGGGCGAGCATATACAGCCATTCTTATCTCAGATGGTTTGATTTTATAGCCAACGAAGCTTCCTTCTTTTAATTTTTCAATAGGTGGAATTCCGGAATCGCTGCTTTCCATTGCAACTTTAAAGATAATAGCGATAACATCATCGAAAATAATCTCATCTGAAGTAATATCAGTTGCAACACCCTTAATTTGTACCGTTGATTGTGTTTCGTCATCATGCACCACCATCATTACATTGTTTCTATTCTGTAAGTTATGATGCTTTAAAGTTTCTGTTTTAGTTACAAAAAATATATTTAACTCTTTATCTACAGTGTAATATAACGCGGAAGCAGAAGGATGATTATTGTCATCCACCGTAGCAAGAACCCCAACATTTCTGGTTTGCAGGAAATCTAGCGCTCTCTGTCTATCGTCGTTTATGTGTATAGCCATATATTCATAATATACCTGTATTTGTTAAATGCAATTATCCTAAGTTTAATTAAAAAGAGTAGAATAGATGTATGACTATGTCTAAAGCGTCTAAAAATAAACAAATACATGGCGAGCT
>JBFJNW010000087.1:0-3418 GCA_041617975.1 Saccharimonadales bacterium (SeqCode) | reverse complement strand
GCTCTATTACTTCCCCTCTAAGTCTTGAAATCATTCTCTTATTCTACACGAAGAGTAGCAATATGCGTCAGGGCAGCGGCCAAAGCGTCAGCACAATCATCTGGCTTTGGTTTAGTTTTGAGCCCCAATTGAACGCGGACCATTTCTTGAATCTGAGCTTTTGTGGCACGGCCATAGCCTGTCATTGCCATCTTTATCTGCAATGGAGTGTACTCATAGATTGGTATTTGCGCGTTTTCGAGTGCCAATAGTATAACCCCGCGAGCCTGACTAACCGTCATTGCAGTAGTGACGTTTTGAGCAAAAAATAACTTCTCTACACTAGCCGCATCTGGCTTAAGTTCTGTGCATATTTCAGTCATGGAGTCATATAATTCTTTCAGCCGACTAGCGTCAGCATCACCAATGGTCGTACGAATTACGCCGGCATCTAGCATCTTTATGTTGCGGCCTTTTTGCACTACACCAAACCCAACTATCCCGCTTCCCGGATCAATGCCCAGAATTTTCATGCTAGGTTTGTATACGTATTCACGACGTCATCTAGATCTTCTAGTGATTCTAGTAACCGCACTACTTTACTTTGCTTATCGTCGTCAACTTCTACAGTTGTATTAGGTTCGTAAGAAAGCTCAGCATCGATCACAGTTAACCCTTGCTCCTTAATTGCATCACGCACTTTTGCTAGCTCTTTTGGATCGGTAATAACTGTCATTTCTCCGTCTTCTTCTGAGGCATCCTCAGCTCCTGCATCAAGCACTGCAAGCAATGCTTCTTCACCAGTTGCTTTTACCCTTATAACTCCTTTAAGGTCAAACTGGAATGCCACAGCGCCCTTTTCTGCGATGCTGCCTCCTGTTTTAGTAAAACAAAGGCGAACTTCTGGGTATGTGCGATTGACGTTATCTGTAGCACACTCCACAATCACCCCTACACCACCTGGACCGTAACCTTCGTAAGTTACCTCCTGAAGTTCTGCTGCATTTTTATCGCTAACTCTGGCAATGGAACGCTCAATATTACTATTTGGCATGTTGGCAGCTTTGGCTTTGTCGATTGCCATAGCAAGCGCAGGATTCATAGATGGGTCAGCGCCAGATCGTGCTGCAAGCGCAATTTGATTACCAATTTTCGTAAACACTGCACCACGTTTTGCATCTTCTACCGCTTTTCCGCGTTTAATTTTTGACCATTTATTATGTCCAGCCATGCATTATCCTAAACTACTCAATTATATTTCTATCTGTTATTTTACCGTATTTTTGCTTGACGGCATAATGTAGTAAAACCGTAAACATAACTAATAGTCCATAAACATATAACATCTCATGCGTTTTTAAGTTTGCACTAATTAATGCCCCGGGAAATCTAGCAAAAATTTGAACTAGATCTAGCATGTAAGTAAGAACCAAAGTTGCTGGTACCGCAAAATATCCCGCTACAACAGGCACAGCTGCGCCGGCTACACCAGCAACAAGTGAAAATAGCATTGCAATTGGAACAAGTGGCACAATTATTGCATTTGAGACAAGCGCAATTAACGACACCTCGCCAAAAATAAATAAAATCAATGGAGCTGCCATTAGTTGTGCGCTAATACTTTCTAACACCACTTGGCCCAATAGTTTTTGCGGCTTGTCTCCGTAAATACGCTGTTTAACTAGTGGAGCCAGCACAAGAACTCCAAAAAAGGCAAAAAACGATAAATACCATCCGATATCCGACCAAATATAAATCGGATTCCACATGGCCGTAAGAGCTGCAGAAATCATTAATATAAGCATCGGTTTTACAGACCTACCGTAATACCACGCTAGTAAGCTCAATGTGCTAACTACCGCTGCCCTAACAATAGAAGCACTAAAGCCAGTAACGTAAACAAACAAGCCAATTAATGCAAAAGATAACACTACAGATTGGTACTTTGATCGCTTGCCAAGCAATCTGCGCATTATACGAACAATTATCGTCAAATTATATCCAGACACAGCAATAATGTGCGTAAGTCCTGCAATAGAAAGCGCGTCTAGTAACTTATCGGGCAATGTCGACCGTTGACCAATTAGAAGCCCTAACCCGAAGGATGCCTGTGGCTCTGGTACTGCACTGAACATTCCTGCTACAAATTTTTTACGCCCATACTCTAATGCCGAAACATTCTTATTGACCACCTCAAGTTGGGCGAAGTTTAGCTTGGCTTGTTTTGATCCGCCAGTTGGGTACATTTTACCAGTAATGCGAACTTCATCACCCCTGTTAATAGCATTAGCACCAAAGCCTTGCACTTTAATCTCGCCCGGAGGCATTGCTTGTTGAGGGGAAATTATCTTTACTGATCCTGCATCAAATTCCAACTGACCACTCTTGCCATAAACTGCATCACTATTTGATGTAGCAATTACTGATACGGTACCTCCGTATAGCTCTTCGTACACAACAAGACTACTTTGCATTGAATCTGCTCGCGTCATTCCTATACTAAATCCGCATAAACCAATCACAACAATAGCAATAAGATGTTTTTTAGGCGCGGCGAAAAGAGCGAATAATATGCTTAGAAACAATATCTGATTGGGTAATTGTAAATTTTTTCCGACAGCTAGACCAGCAAGCAGTGCTCCGCAAAATATAGTCAGAATCGTGGTTCTTTTAAATCGTTTGTGCATTGTAAATTATCGTTAACTATATTAATTATACGAAAAAGTGCTCAATTTAAATAATAATGCAAATAGTATTCAAGTATTTTACGTTCCGCTAATAAGTCTAGTTTTTTAGTATTAGATGCTAACTAAATAAGAGTTGTTTATTACTGCAGTTTTTTATATAAAGTTCCTGTAACAGCCAGTGTTGCGACACCTGTGCCAAGTAAAATCCATGGATTGTTGGCAAACAGGTCTATTTTATCAATTAGCCTTTCGAATCCGTAAAATGTTGCGACTAATCCAAATGATCCAAGCAAAGTAAAAACCAGAGGGAATCTTTCAAAAACCGCTCTACGCCGAGAGTCTACCATTTGAACTAAGTTTTTTTCTTTATCTATCAAGTTTTTGGGAATTTGTTTGTTCATATTGATCATTATAGCTCATGAGTAATTGCTCCAAGTAAAAAGCCCCCTGCACGCGTTGGACTCTTGACTTGGAGGGTCCGGTGGGACTCGCCTTGCTGGCAAAAGAAAACAACTTTTGCCAATGCAACCTAAAACTTGCTCCAAGCAACTTTTAGGCAAGGGTCCGGGGTTTGCCACTGGCAAAACCGTTCGAGTCTCTACCCGGAACTCTTCCAAATAGAAAACCCCGCTTTTCAGCGAGGTTCACTATTTGGAGGTCGACCAAGAAAGTAATTTATATACTTTGGTTGATGAACTGATACGCTGGAGAGAGCTATTAGATAACAGATTCAAACAGCATCAGCTTAATAT
>JBFJNW010000086.1:0-3489 GCA_041617975.1 Saccharimonadales bacterium (SeqCode) | reverse complement strand
GACTCCTCCTGGCCTATATCCAAATGGAGTTGAGTTGCCGGTCCAAGTCACGTCTGCGCTCTCATTATTCAATACATCTAATTCACTTTGCAAAGCTGTGTAGGTGCCGGCTCCTTGAGTCCAAATATACACTGTACCGTCTCTGTCGTACGGAATACGTACAGAAGGAGCATCAGAATAATAGCCAGCCATCTATGTCCAGCTCCCTGGATCTGCAATAACTCGACCGGTCCAAAGTGATAATCCTGCATTTGATAAAGTAATTCTGCGAATTGTTATCACGGAGCTAGTTGCACCAGGTGCTAAATTGCCAATATTTATACTGCTCGCAAATGCCCCTCCATCCGATAGCGTATGTTGACTAGCTACGGTTGGAGCCGTGTCAGTAGGGACATCAATAGAAACCGAAATTGAGTTTGCTGTCATTGTGGCGGAATTATTTTTTATTCTAAACGCCCTATCTTGGCTAGTGCTACGCGCAACATCTCCAAAGTCCAAGAAAGCTCCATCCGCGCTAGTATTATCGTCTAGCGGTTCATCTAGTGTAGGATGCCACATGCGAAGTCTATCTGGGGATTGACCTGATTCAATATTTCCATACAAATGCCAACAATATATGTCACATACATTTGCATTACCAAAAGCTGTCTCACTTTTATACAGTCGTATAGCCTTAACTCCAGACAATGCAAGTGAAACAATGTTATTGCGCATATTTTCTTTGTTATATCCAGTTGTTGCAGGTGGTGTAGTCGTATTCCAAACACCATCCAATCCATTCGTAGTGTCTGGGGACCATTGTAGTGTTGGAATTGATTCACTCGATTGAACTAATATGCCGGTTAAAGTTCGAAGTTGTGGAAATATAAGAGTCAAGCCGTACGTGTAGCTAAAGTTATTGCCGGAAAATCTATAGGTATTCGATGATTCGTTATTCATCGTAGCAATGTTGCTGCCTGCAATCTGCGTAGCAGTAGACGCAGCTATATCAACGTTTACTAATATGGTACCGTCCCTGTCTATGGCCATTCTTGGTGCTGGTACGTCTGGATAATTTCCTGCCATTATCGTGTCTCCATCCTAAGTTGCGCTGTTACGCCTTCTGCTGCTGAGCCCGTTCCATTTAAATCAACATTAAACCTTACGTACTGTCCAGAACTAAATGTTGTAGTTGATAAAGTTCCACCACTGCCTATATTTTGTGTAGCGGCAATTTGCGGCTGCACTGAAAAAATAGTTGTAAATATTCCGTTTGGTGTAGCGCCAACCTCAACATCAAATATCGCAGCACTTCCAGTTGGTGCAATTTTACAACTCACATCAAATCCCAAAATTGTAACGTTAGAATCTATCCTATAAATAGGCCCTTGTCCATCTCCAACCAATATCGCCCCGTCTAAAAACCACCCAAACATTCTTGGCATAGCTACCCACGCTGCAGTCGTATTATTAGAAGCGCGTAAAAATTGTCCACTTGATGGTGCAGTAGCGGCAGATACTGAAACGCTTGTTGTTGCGGATCTTAATCCACTAGCACTTGGAACTGTTGGTGCGGTTGCCGTGCCCGCTAAATCACCTGAAAGCTGCACAATTCCTTTTGACCCAGTTGTAGCATCTGCAACGCCGGCAGAAGATTGCGGCTCCCATCTATTTTGTGCATTGTTCCATGTCAGTGCCTGGCCATCAGCTGGTGCAGTGCTTGCAACACTTCGTCCACGTATTCCACCAACAGTTGGCGTAGTAGCTGTTCCAGACAAATCACCCGAAAGTCTAATTTTGCCCTTAGTGCCAGACGAAGCATCTGGCAAGGCTGACTGCACTGATGATGTTTTTAAAGTTCCATCCAAATTATGTGATTCATCAAGAAAATCATTGAGCACATCCCCCCATGAACCGTCATCTCCTCCAGGTGTTGGCAATCTAGCCATAAGTAACTTAATCTCCCTTAATGAACGCTTGTGTTTATACTAACAGATTATTTAAGTTGGTAAAACTGGCGTAGTCAATTTTGCTACCGCACCTTCACCCGACGAAGACTCTAGTGAAATTGTGCCTCCAAGATATTGCATAATTAATCGATCCAAGTACAAACTAAATCCCACCCCTTCATCGTTAAATGTTTCTGCCGAATCGACGCGAGAAAACGGTTTAAATAAGGAATCTATTTTTTCTTGAGTTATTTGCTTACCCTTATCTGTAATTTCAAAAGTAAAGTGCTGACTATCCCCACCAGTAACAACCCTCACCTCAGTACTTGGTTCAGAATACTTAACAGCATTATTAACAAGTGAATTTAATACAAAACTTAATAACTGCTTGTTTTGCATTAATATCATTTCTTCGCCCGAAGAATTTAATAGCACTTTCTTCTCACTAGCTAGTTTATTTTGAACATTAAATACATCGCCAACCACTTCCTTACTACTAAACTGTGATTTTTCGTTTTGAACATTGCCTGATTGCAAATTCGCAGCAAACACAAACTTATTTACAATATCTTTAAGCTGATTCAAGCCATTAGCTATCTTAGACACATCGACACCTGCAGCCATTTTAGACGATAGAAGCTCATCAAAACGCGCCACATCATGTCCTAGTTCATTCGACGCAGTTTGCACTAGCTCCGCCTTAGCAGAATCAAGCTGTTGGTGTTTGTGAAGCACAGTTTCTTGATCCTGTCTGTTTGTTTTTTTAATTTTATGGGCACGTATTTTACCTACCAATGCCTGAACAAGCAGTGATCCAAGAATTAACTGAACAGCAAAATCAATAAAATTTGGCCTTGTGACATTAAAATCAATAAATATAAATTGCGTAAGTACCGTTAAAATTACTATTAAAATTACAGGAACAATTACTTGAGGAGACAGTAAAATTTTAAGCCTTGCTTGCGAGGAACGTAGTGGTGCTTGAATAGCCAGAAGTCCTTGGTTATTCTGAATTTGTAGTAATAGTTTATTTATTTTTTCTTGAATTACACCAACCAGCCCCTGCATGGCAGATATAGTTTGCATATCCAAGGTCCTTAATGATTGCGCAAGTTCTATATTTCCATTAATTATCGTCAATGGTGTACGTAAATAATGCGAACTCAACATCAAAAAATTTTGTTTTTCGTTTTGTAATTCTTTTTCCGCCTCCAGCCTTTCAGTCAAAGACTGTATGCGACTTAATTCTTTACGAGTCTGGAATATTAATCGCAAAATCAATACTAGCAACAAGCTTAATAGGATATATGGGAATCCATAAGCAAGTGGTTTTGGTACTTTTACGGCGAGTTTACCAAATTGCTCATAAATTGCTCCCCCAAAACCATCAGAAGTTATGTTTCTGTTTTCATCGTTTCCACTTCCTGTGGGCGCTACAGGATTTTCAATTTTACTACCATCATTAGGATAATAAACGCGCCGGACGCCGCTATTATCAGTGTAATACCATCCACTGATTGAGTCTTCGTTTAGTACTTCTATGCCGGAGGTGTAATTGCTG
>JBFJNW010000085.1:0-3500 GCA_041617975.1 Saccharimonadales bacterium (SeqCode) | reverse complement strand
TTGTTTAATTAATTCTAATGCTCTATCTGCATAATCAGTATAATTAAGTTTACGCATCCTGATAACCTATAAATGAATCACCACCTATATCATCATCTCTTTCGTCAATATTTATATAAGAATTATCTATAAAATCATCTACGGTTAAGTTTTTATATCTTACTTTCGCCACTAAATATATATCTTTTAAATTATAGCTTTCAAAATTGCTTAACGACATAATTCGCACAGTTATATTCCCCTAAGTTTTTTTCTAATAGGTAATTCCGAAGGATATACTTGCTTTACACCATCACCATAGGCTGTTTCTAGCTCACGAATTCCGCTAACTAGCTTCAAAAGCCCCCACATTGTCAAAGATGCACGATGATCCGTACCAGGTAGTTCTCGATCTATGGTAACGTGTCGTTCGATGACACTAGCCCCCAGATAGACTGCGGCAACTGAAGTCCCCAGTGTTAATTCGTGTCCGCTATAACCCACTTGACAAAAAGGATATCGTTCTCTCAAGACTTTGACATAGGATAGATTTAACTCTTTAAGCGCCGCCGGATATGTACTGGTACAATGCAAAACAATTATTTGGGAATAATCAAGATGTTTACTTGCGGCGTAAATAGCCTGATCTATCTCGTCTTCGGTT
Source organism: Saccharimonadales bacterium (SeqCode) (assembly GCA_041617975.1). Classification (GTDB taxonomy): domain Bacteria; phylum Patescibacteriota; class Saccharimonadia; order Saccharimonadales; family JAXHNE01; genus JAXHNE01. The sequence goes on along the minus strand of JBFJNW010000085.1, from coordinate 2,857 downwards.
GACATTCCCGTTGAAATAACCAACCGCATATTCTCTTGGTGACAGTGTTTGGCTGTTTCTTCCACCAAGTCTAAGTTAGTTATTAAAGCCGATGGAATCTTTAACAGAGGTACCTGATAGTGTTTCATAAATTCCAATGAGTCTATATCCCACACGGAAGCTGACCACTTAATTCCTCTCTGGTTGCAGTAGTAGTCTATCCAATCATAATCGTCGCGACCGAGTTCAAGTTTTTTGCGGTATTCCAAGTAAGTCTCTTCGGTGCCCCAAGGAGTCTTCCTGATAACATTTTTCTGGTCTTCCGGTATGCAATTAGGGTTTCTCTTTTGAAATTTCACCAAGTCACAGCCGGCCACCTGAATAATATCGATAAGTCTTTTAAGAATGTTGCGGTCGTTCTGGTGATTAGCACCAACTTCTCCTATAATATAAGTTTTTTTCACTGAGGCATACCTCGTACTTTTTGAAGATTTTTTCTTAATTTTTCTTTGTGTGCTTCACTAAGTTTTTTACGTCTATACAACTGTATTATCTTTGCAATCTGTCTAAATGAGTCTTCGGAGAAGCTGAAATTTATTCCATCATCACCATACTGTAATATTTTTACTCCAGGAATTTTCTTAACCTTATTAACCAAATAAACTGTGCAATCTAGTGCGGCACATAATTTATCTCCATCTACGTAAACATGTCCCCTTCTGCCTCGCAGAGTCATCAGTTGAGGATCCTTGAAACCGCCTCTAGGACGACTTTCGTCCCAACCAATTCTGTAACGCTTACTGTATTTTTCGTGTAAATTCACCATCTGACAAATATTATTTCTTTCTCAATGCTTTCTAAATACTTGACACAATTTGCCGTACCACCAGAACTTCTATCCCAAACTGCTATCGCCATGTCACAATCACGAGCCATAGCCTCATTTCTTATTTGCATTTTTATAGGTGTATATTCGCCGCGAGATATGATCTTGATTTCTTTTGCTTGTTCCAGTAATCTATTGTAGACCAATTGTGACTTAGGAGGCCACTTTTTTTCTTGACCTTTAAAGGGAATGTAAGCTAAAAAAGGAATAGAAAGTATGTTGCACACTTCGCAAAAATCCTGATCAACACCTAAGGCCATACCAGAAATCCCGACTACATCGTTGTATTGTTTTAAGATTTCTTCTATCTTTTTTCTAATTTTGACTCTTGTAGAATTATAGTAATCGTATCCCCCGATCTTAGGCGGACGATGACCAGTAACCATAATCATCACAATTTAATCCTTTCGATTTCCTTTGGTAAATAGCTATCTGGCGACGCCACCACCCACTCAATATTTTGGGATTTAAACCATCTATGAAACGCCCCCATCAATTCTATTTCGCGGGCGGATTCACCAAGGTGCATAGAGTGAGCCTGTAATTGTGCTTCTTCGGTGTAATAGTGTTCTCTTTTTTGCTGTTCTGGCGGGCCTAAATCGACACCCACGGAATATAATGTTTTAAAACCCAAGTGTTTAACAAAAAATAGGACTAATTCTGAGAGGATTCCTGGGCCAAATGGTCTAAAATATGGCTCCTTATTGAGCGTCCATCTATCGAAGTCGTATGTAAACCCTAATGATTTTTCGATGTCCAAATTTTGCGCTACAATAAAGTGCAAATCCGACGAGATTTCCAAAAAGGGACACTTAACATTTTGGCAATTCTCACTGACCACCACGGTCGCCCGACTATAACTATACGAACTTAAGTTATTATCATTTAAAAAGTGGAAGTCGCTCGCTTCCTCCATGAGATTATGGGCCTGTTTCACCGTAAAGAGGCATTTTCCTTCGGAAAAATTGTGAATTTTTTTCGTAGGAATTTTCTTGATAGATGGTCCACAGCCTACCAACAAACACTCGCGACCGGCCTGACTATCTTTCAAATCCCGTAGAATTTTCTCGTTTTTGGCGATACGACTCATACTGTCGTAATTCCTCTTTGACTCTTTTACGCTTAACATCACTCTTTACTTTTTTATGCTGTCGTTGCTTCCAGTAACGTTCAAACTCATCTTTCACACAAAATTTTCTCCCGCGATGCTGAATTCTGTAAATGTTGTTTGCTAAAGAAAAGCCACCTTTTGTTTGGTTCGAACGCTGGGTCGCAATCGACCTGGTTTAGGTAGTCTTTTAGACTATGAAAATCATCGAAAAACTCATCGTGATTGAGTCGCCCATATAGCCAATCTGGCACATTTGACTTGCCTTGTTTACACACTACTAAGACGGGTTTCTTTTGGGAATTCGCTAAAGCTATCTCGTGTATTGTGCCGCAAGCATATATATTTAAGTTGATGTAGGCAATTAAAAAATCACAGATATCCACCATTCTAAGGTCGATATTAGAAATTTCTCGCATTACGCGACTTAACTCATCATACTCTTTCTCTTTTTTTAGCTGTTGTCTATACCCAATATTCTCTTGATCTTCCGAAATTAGGCCAACAGGCTTATTAGTAGGATCAAATACAGTCACGTCTCGCAAGGTGAGCCACGGGATTAGACTACGGCGCCACTCTACACCCCCATTGGGACATAAATCGATATTTCCGGCGAGATAAGCTCGTAATCCACAAAGACGCATGTTATACCTTCAATACCTCAGACACATCACCGTCAGAGTAAATCACTTTCACAAGTCGATGACACTGACAACAACCAACAAATACAGCGACCTCACTCGTAAATCCCTCCGTTGTACTGACAATACCACACGCTGGGCAGTAGACCTCGCTCGGCATAACCGGAGCCGTGACCGGTGTCTTTTCTATACTCATCGTCTTTTCTCCACGGCCCAGTTGTGTCAAGCGTTATCCAGTTGTCC
>JBFJNW010000084.1:0-3513 GCA_041617975.1 Saccharimonadales bacterium (SeqCode) | reverse complement strand
CGTAGACCTTTATGTAGCCAGAGTGAATATAATAAACACTAGAAGATTTCTCCCCCTGATAAAGCATGATTTGACCTGATGGATAAACCCTTTGGTCGCCTGGTGTAAATACTTGTTCTATGTGATCCATGTAATATTTCTAACGTCCTATTTGTAATGTCTATTTTAACACTTATGTAATGTGGTCGACAGACATATATCAGATAAGAATTTATTATATATACAAGCTCTTACGACATAGTTAAGAGCACTAACAACGAGGAGGTTATAAATGGGATTAATAGCATGGATCATTTTCGGAGCACTTGCAGGATGGTTGGCCTCAATAATTGCTGGCACAAATAAAGAGCAGGGTGCATTCGGGAATATTGTTCTAGGAATTCTTGGTGCGTTTTTGGGTGGCTTTGTGGTCAATTTAATTGGCGGTAATGGAGCTATCGACTTTAACCTCTATAGTCTAATTGTCGCAATTGGCGGTGCGCTAATACTTACGTTTATCGTAAAAAAATTAGCTTAATTAGCCAGAGTTGAAAGGAAGCAAACATGGATTATCTTGAGGTTAAGCCTACCGATGTTGTAAAGCCTCTTTCTGGTAGTGAGCCGGGTGAACCTCGAGAAGAAAGTTTTGCGAGAGTTAGCTTCCTAAGAACCATCGGCCGGGCTCTCTTGTTAGCTGCAAGGCGAAAAAGAGAGATCCGGCTAAAGCAAATTCAAATAAAGAGGGAGGCACGAGCTAAAAGAAAGGAAAAATATGACAAAACTGTCACAAATACTAATAGGACTAGTTAATGTAATCATGGCTGCTGTAGCAGCACTGTTGGGATTGCGTTTTATTTTACGTTTGTTCGCAGCAAACCCTAATAACGAATTCGTTAATTGGATTTATGAAACAAGCGGAGAGATTTTAGGTCCATTTAGAGGGATTTTCACCTCACCTAATTTAGATGGATTTGTTTTTGATTTCACCGCACTATTTGCACTTATGGTGTATGGAATTATTGGAATGCTGGCAATGTATTTAATTGCAGCACTTACGCCAAGTGAAGAGCGGGTCGTCAAAAAACGCTAAGGAGGAATATGCCGTATTCATCAATTGATGAATTACCAGATGGAGTTAGGGATAGTCTGCCTCGCCATGCCCAAGACATATATAAAGAAGCTTTTAATTCTGCGCTAGAACAGTATTCTGGCCAAGACAATTCTGAAAATACTGCCCATAAAGTTGCTTGGTCAGCAGTAAAAAAGAAGTACGAAAAGCATGGTGATGAATGGGTGAAAAAGCATTAACGTTTATCTAGGGCAACTCATACTTAAAACTTTTTAATTTGATAGTTGCGAATCTTTAGTTGTTTTACACTGTTTTTTGATATGTCACTCTTGCGTATGGCGTAGATCTCGGTAAACTAAAACGGTAATGGTTACCACTCTACAAGCACCTAATGTGGCTATTGAAGACTACAAGCGCACAAAAATTATTGCCACAGCAGGACCTTCTACCGATAGCTATGAATTAATTAAAGCTCTTATTTCTGCTGGAGCTAATGGAATTAGACTAAATTTTAGCCATGGCGATCACGAAGAGCATAAACAGCGCATTAAATGGATTCGTAAAGCGTCATCAGAACTAAGTAAGCCTGTCGCAATTATTCAAGATTTGCAAGGTCCTAAAATTAGACTGGGTGATTTTGACGGTATTATAAACGTCAAAGCTGGCCAAAATATATTATTAAAATACAGGGGTGAATATAAAGAAGGCGGCCCAATTCCTGTTCAATATGATTTATCTAAAAAGGTAAAACGCGGTGAGCGACTTTATATTTATGATGGCAAGGTCAGAACGACCGTAACAATTGTGCGTGATGGATATGTCCATGTTCGTGTTGAAAATGACGGAATACTAATAAAAAGAAAAGGCATTAATCTTCCGGATACTGATTTTGAAGGCGACATTATTACAGATAAAGATCGCAAAGATATCGTTTTTGGTGTAGACAACGACGTAGATTATATGGCATTAAGTTTTGTTCAAAGCGCTTCAGATGTCAGGCACTTGCAACGAATTTTAAGAAATCACGGGTCAAAGGCAAAAATAATCTCAAAAATTGAAACAAATGCAGCAATTAAAAATCTTGAACCGATAATACAAGAATCCGATGCAGTGATGGTAGCTCGTGGAGATTTAGCGATCGAGACTTCTCCTGAGTCCGTTCCAGTGGTTCAAAGAAAAATTATAGGATTAGGTATCCGCTACGGTAAGCCAAGCATTGTGGCAACTCAGATGCTAGCTAGTATGTCGGAGATGCCGGAACCAACTCGTGCGGAAGTGTCGGATGTGGCTACTGCAGCAATTGTTGGAGCTGATGCAACGATGTTGAGCGACGAAACCGCTGCTGGCAAGTATCCTGTAGAAGCAGTAAGAATTATGAAAAAGGTAATTTTGTATACCGAAGCTAATGCTCCCCTGCAGGTGCATTTTCATGAATATGATGACAAAACTCGGCAGAATGCCATATCGCTTGCCATAATTAATATTGCAGACAATGTAGGCGCGCGGGCAGTAGTCGCCGAAACAAAATCTGGAGCTACTGCAATAAACATAAGTTCTCGAAGGAATAGTAAGCCGATAATTGCCGTAACCCCTGACGTTAGGGTGGCCCAACAGCTTGCTATTGTTTATGGAGTAAAAAGCTACATAAGGCCAGATGATCCAAAAGCTGCCAGGAAATTAACCAACTGGTTACAAAAGAATAAGGTATTCCGCAAGGGAGATATGGTGATCAGTGCTTCTGGTCAATATCCAGGAGTAGTTGGAACGACAGATACAATCAAAGTCAGAGTGATAACATAAGTAAAGGATTAAGCGGTGGGCTGGAATAAAAAAACAATTCATGATGTAGACATAGAAGGCAAAACGGTGTTAGTCCGTGCTGATTACAACGTGCCATTAGAGCATGGCAAAATCACTAGCAACTATCGTATTTCTCAATCATTGCCAACACTGCAACACCTTCTAGACCGTAACTGTAAAATTATAATCTGTTCGCATCTCGGCCGACCAGAGGGCAAGGCTGATGTTCAATATTCTCTCGAGCCTGTTGCGGGTGAATTAGAGAAATTGCTTGGAAAAAATGTAGATTTTATATCTGAAACTATAGGAGACGGAGTTGTTGAGCGAATCAACAAAATGAATTCAGGCGATGTGTTGTTGCTAGAAAATTTACGTTTTTACAAAGAAGAAGAAAGTAATGATGACGAATTTGTTAGATCGCTTGCCTCGCTTGCACAGGTTTTCGTTCAAGATGCATTTGGTGTGGTGCACAGGGCACACGCATCAACTGATGCTATTACACGCCACACAGAGAGTGTTAGCGGGTTATTGTTAGAGAAAGAAGTCAGAGCCATAGAAAAAGTCATGGAGGCCCCAGAGCGCCCACTTGTGGCAATAATAGGTGGTGCAAAAATCAGCGACAAAATAGATATTTTGAATAAGTTTGTGGAAATTGCCGATATTGT
>JBFJNW010000083.1:0-3546 GCA_041617975.1 Saccharimonadales bacterium (SeqCode) | reverse complement strand
GCTCTAACCACTGAGCTACACCCCCTCAGGGTTGGATTAACAGATACGAGTATAGCAGATTTTAGTTTGTTAGCGCGATTTAATTTTTTGGCAAGCTTTTCGGACTGCTTCGGACCATGTAGGGAAGGCATGAACGGTTTCAGCAATCTGTCTTGCTGTTAAATGGTTTTGAACAGCAACTGTAATTTCGTGAATCATTTCGCCGGCCCTTGGGCTCACAATGCTTGCACCAAGAAGGGTGCCGTATTTTCCAGCGATCACCTTAACAAAACCACTGTCTACGCCGCTCGTATTAGCTCTACCTACGACTGTAATTGGCACTGCGGCAACCTGGTACTTTATTTTCTTTTCCTTAAGCTGAGCTTCTGTGTAACCTACACAGGCAATTTCTGGTTCGGTAAAGACACAGCGTGGAATAGCATAGTATCGCGCTTTAATTTTGCCTTCACGGTGATACATATTATGAGCTGCAATCCTGCTTTGGTATGAGGCTGTGTGCGTAAATCGATATGGACCTACGACATCACCAGCAGCGTAGATGTGTTTGTTTGTTGTTTGCATGTAGTCATTGACTTTAATACCGCCTCTGTCATATTCGACACCCGCATTTTCGAGACCAAGATCAGTGTTTGGAGCTTTGCCTGAGGCAAGCAGTATTTCTTCTACGGTAACAGAATGAGTTTTACCGTTTTTGGTGAAGCTAACAACTTTTTCTTTTCCTTTTTTGGCAACTCGAGTAACCATTACACCCGCATGAACTGATATTCCGTTTCGTTCAAAAAGTGCACCCATGAGTTGGCCTACTTCAGGGTCTTCAAGGGCAATTAATCGGTCGGCCATATCGGCGATATGTACTTTGGTATCAAAAGAACTAAACATTTCTGCAAATTCGCAACCAATTGCTCCGCCACCGATTACGAAAAGTGACTTAGGTGGTTTGTCTAGATCGATTGCTTCTCTGTAAGTTATAAATCCGGCTTCTTTAAGTCCAGGAATTGGCGGAATGACTGATTTTGTTCCAGTAGCGATTAAAAAATGCTTAGCACTGTAGCGTTTACCGTCAACTGTTATTCTCCATGGGTCAATAAAGTGAGCATGACCGTGGATAGTTTCGATGCCTTCATTTTTAAAATACTCATCACCATCTTCGGTACCAGTATTCGCAACTGATCTTGTCTTCCAGGCCTTAACTTTTTTGTAATCATAACCAACATTTGTGGCTTTAAGACCAAACCGTTCACCATTTTTTGCAGATGTATAGGTTTCGGCGGCTTGTAGTAGAGCTTTGGTCGGAACACAGCCAAAGTTAGGGCATTCTCCACCCAGTTTTTCCGCTTCAACTACTGCGACTTTCTTTCCTGAGCTAATTGCTTGGTGTGCCGCCACACCGCCACCAGCACCAGTGCCGATAATTAATAGGTCATAGTCAAAATATGCTGGTTTATTGTTCTTGGTCTTATGCATGACTACTCCTTACCAAATTACTCGATGATGTAGATAAATATGTGCTGCGTCTGGATTGATTGTTTGCAATAAGTCATGCGCATTTTTTCTAATATCATTAGATGTTACTTCGTGTTTCTTTTCTAGCCATTTTCCAAAGTCAGATGTAACTCTGTCTGCAATTAGTTCTGCAGAACCAGGGTGTTCACGCACAGATAGGCAAGCAGCATAAATGCTAGCATATAGTTTTTTGGGGTCGTATGCTTCTGTGTGGTGTCCTCGTTTAACAATATGTTTCATGATTTATCCAAAGTTTACTGTTCCGTTTGCTATTAGTATTAGTATCCACCCAAGCGCAGCCAAGAGCAGTCCCATGAATAGTCGCATAGTTCCTTTGCTTTCCTCTTTCCACTTAGAGACGGAGCTGACTTTTGCTCCACCAGCTACCATGAATAGGATGATTAGTAGAGGTGCTACAAAGATGACGTTATACAGAACCATCATCGCAAAGGCCATCATGTTAAAGTCGATTCTAAGTATTGTGATGATCGCAAGATATGGTGCTCCGGTACAAGGAAGTTCTACTGCTGCAACGAAGGCTCCAAGAAAGGCGATTCCAAATACACTAGTTTTAGTAGTTGAATATTCATGAATTTTATTAGCAAAATATACAGGAATCTGCAGGCTAAACCCTTTGCCATACCAAAAGTAATCTTTTACTTCAAAAATACCACCCAGGATCACAAGAGCTGCTACGAACAGTGAAAGGTATTCTGCAATGACAATCGGAACTGCAGCAAAAAAGTAAACAAGACCGAGCCCAGCAATTAAGTATGTAAAGAATATGGCACCAATATAAACAAGTCCATTAAGGATAAGCTTTTTGGTTCCACCACCTTGTCCCAAGATGACGGATACCATGAGGATTAGAACACCAATTGCGCATGGGTTAATAGAATCAATTGCGGCTGATGTTATTACTAAGCCGAGAGTAGGTAGGTCAATCATTAGTTTTGAGCTCCTTCGACTTTATCGGTGTTTTCACATATTGGATCTTCACTATTGTTACATTCAACATCTGAGTCCGGAGTATCATTACATTCTTGCGCGTTGCCATTTTCATCAACCATGCAAGCATTCGATGCTGTTGGTTGTTCGTATGCAGCAGGTTTATCCACTTCTCTTATGTAGCAAAGTCCTGGGTCAAACTCCGAGACGCCGAAGGAGGTACATTTTTCTACATCTTTAATACCGTACTGTTCGCATATTTTATCGGTTGCAGATTTAGGTGTATCAAATTCTACAATCACGCAATCACCTGGAGGGCCTAATGTGGATTCGTCTCGCATAATGTAACTACCTGGTTCTTCTATTTTTTCTTGTGAATAGGTTTTGTCGTCTTTATTAAAGGTATATACAAATACTTGGACTTCACCAGGACTTCCATCTGGGCAAGCGTCGCCATTGTTTAGCTGCAGAACTGGACCATTGTCATCAAGTGAATACCCAATTCGGTCAGGAGTTGCAACCGCACCTATATTAGAAAGATCGGAGTCACCATCAAGTTGATCACCAGTTACTGGCCAGGCCGCTTGGTCTTTAGATAATGGAATGCCTATGGAGCTATTTGTTATGTAGCCACCTGTTACGTTCATAAATTTATCAAGTGATGCATCAATTCGTTTTTCTACAACAACACCTTCTAGGTGAATATATTTGTCGTTGTGTTCGTGATAAGTCGAAGAGCCAACTTTGTTTGATAGAGCTCCAATCGGATCACGAAGGTTTACTTCGGTTCCACAAGCCCAAAATTCAATTCCAGCATGCCAGTGAACGGGACCGCCAGATTCACTTTTTACATTTAAGTAAACTGTAGAGCCAGCAAGAATCAATGTACTGACTGCCATGACGCCGGCAATTCCTATAAATAAAGGAAGTTTTAGGTATTTTTGAATTGTTTCAGGTGCTTTGTTTACGATAACCGCTAATAAGGTAAAGACTATTAAAAGAACTGCAGAAATAGCCACAGTTTTAATCGCTAGGCTACTTATCTGTTGTTCAAGATCTGCTGTTGCCAGAAAATGTATCAATTTTTTCCCACTC
>JBFJNW010000082.1:0-3660 GCA_041617975.1 Saccharimonadales bacterium (SeqCode) | reverse complement strand
TTCAGAATATTACTGATGTAGGCCATTTAGTAAGTGATGAGGATGAAGGTGAAGACAAAATGCAGGCTGGAGCAAACAAGGAAGGCATTACTGCATGGGATGTTGCAACAAAATATACTGACATTGCAGATGATGAAGCTTTCAAAAAACTCGGGCTTTTAAGGCCAAACCACATGCCTAAAGCAACTGATTACATAAAGCAACAAATAGAATTTGTGCAAAAGCTTGAGTCAAGTGGGTATACCTACAAAATAGCAGATGGAATCTATTTTGATACAAGCAAAATCGATAACTATGGAAAATTAGCACAGTTGGACACAGAAGGGCTAAAGTCTGGAGCCAGGGTAGAAGATTCTGGTAAAAAAAATATAACAGATTTTGCACTATGGAAATTATCACCAGAGGGCTCTAAGCGCGACATGGAATGGGAAAGTCCTTGGGGAAAAGGATTTCCTGGTTGGCATCTTGAGTGCTCAGTTTTCGCAAGAGAAATTTTAGGTGACCAAATAGATATTCATACCGGTGGCATCGACCATATTCCAATACACCACACCAACGAAATTGCCCAAACAGAAGCCTTAACTGGAAAAGAATTTTCGAAATATTGGGTACATGCAAATCATCTTAAAGTTAATGGCACTAAAATGAGCAAATCACTGGGAAATATATATTCTTTAACTGATATAGAGTCCAAAGGTTACGATTTTGATGCATTTAAACTTTTAATCCTTAGCAAGCACTACAGAACTGAAGGCAATTTTACGTGGGAAATACTTAGAGCAGCACAAAACAGACTCAATAACTGGAAGGCAAGCTTTGCTCTTGTATGGCAATCGATAGAAGAAACTGCTGTAGATGTTGATATTGAAGAATATATCAGTAAGCTAGATCAAGCTCTACAAAATGATTTAAACACTCCGGAAGTAGTCAAAACAATTGATGAACTTGTAACACATGCAATAGAAGTTAAAATTTCGTCCTCAGATCTTATAGATTTAGCTAAACAAATAGAATCTAGAATTGGAATTAATTTGATGGCAGAAGATATAACCTCAGAACAAAAACAGCTTATTAAAGAAAGAAGCAAGGCAAAACAAGATAAAGATTGGACTACTGCAGACTCAGTCAGAGAAACACTCAGGGACCATGGAATTGAGTTAAGGGATGCAGATTCTAAAACTTACTGGAATCGAATCTAGCTAAGCCTTGGCTTCCTCTTTGTTACCATTAGGATATCGATCAATTAACCAAATTCGTAAACACCCTGCAACTGGAATAGCAGCAAGAGCGCCTAGTAAACCGCCAAAACCGGCACCAATAATCGCAGCAACAAATACTGTTAATGGAGTTAACTGATTACTTTTAGCCTGAATATAAGGCTGCAGGGTAGCATTTTCGACTTGTTGGTAGATAATGAAAAAGATAGCCATTATTAGCGCAAGTGTCGGGGAAGCAAACAAACAGAACAATACAACCACAGATGCTGCTAAGATGTTTCCAATCAGTGGAATAAGACCAAACAAGAATACAATGCCAGACAATGCGATGACGTTAACGCTGGCATCTACAATTGCGCTGGCAATCAGCAAGGTCGTAAGTGCAAAGGCAGCGGCAATAGCCGCTATTAATACTTGGCCATTTACATACGAAGTTACGACACCATACATTTTGTGTAATAAGTTACGTCGTCGCTTACGATCTTTAGGTGAAAAGTAAGCAAAGATTTTATTTATAATTTCAGGGCCTTCAACTAAAATCATAAAAGTTAACACCAAAACCGTAATAACCGAAACTAATGTAGAGCCTACTCTGCTAGCTGTATTGAGTGCGCCATCAGCATTAGCAAACCTAGCCGATATATCTTTCGCAGCTTGATCTAGCTTTTCGTCAAGATTATTGTTGATTACAAATCTTGCAATAGTACTGTCTTGAGTTTGAAAATCTCTGACCGTATTAGGTATATTTTGAACGAATCTTGAACTTTGCTGAACTAAAGAGGGAACAATTAAGGCCATAAAGCCTATTAAGACCGTTATTACGGCGACGTAAGCGATTCCGGCGGCTCTAACCCTACTTTTAGTTTTAAGTCGCTTAGAAACCCAGGAAACAGCTGGGTTTAAGGCAATTGCCAAGAATGCCGATACGCCAATTAAGGTTAATTGGTGCGAGACTGAAGTTAAGAATTGCACCAAAACAACAGCACCTATTGTATAAAGAATAGCCCTAATGATTGTATCTGAGCTTATTGATACAACTTGTTCTGATTTTTTAAATAGATTCATAGTTCTCCTCGTTTATGTTTAGTATGCGTTTTGTTGCTATTTTTTGCAATTACATCAGCGTATATTTCCAGCAATGAATTTCCGACATGATCGACATTAAACTTTAAAACATGTTTTTGTTGCCATTCATAAGATTTATGACGCGCAGATTCATTTTGTATAAAGTGTAATAATTGTGCTGCAAAAACTTGCGTATCTTTGGGGTCAACAATCTGTTGTTCTCTATTTCCCATCACAAATCTATAGCCTGGGTTGTTACCTGCAATAACTGTTTCTGAACCGGCTGCCATTGCTTCGATCAAAACTATTCCAAAGCTTTCACCATACATACTAGGAAATACTGCTAAATTTGCCTGTCCTAGCATGCTAATTTTTTCATCTTCCGTTACACGACCTCGGAACTTAACCATATTTTTTAAGTTATGTAGTGTGACATATTCAACTAATAGTTTTCGCAAATGTCCGTCGCCGGCTACCTCGACTTCAACCCCATCTAGATAATGTCTTTCGTGCAACCATTTAATTGCTCGCAAAAATTCTCCGCAACCTTTTCGTACAACAAGTCTACCTAAAAAAACTATTTTAATTTTACTGCTGCTGACTTTTTTAGATTTATAACGATTTATATCTACAGGATTAGGTATAACTTTTGCATTTGTTTTATAAAGTTCATCTACACACTTCTTAGCAGGCTCAGACACCGCTATTTGCATGTCGATTTGCTTAGACGAAAGCTTTTGAACGTTTGATAAAATCTTTAGGCCAAAAACTGCCAAACTAGATGCCGGAAGAATATGAAAAGTCGCTACTATTGGGATCCCTCGCTTACTTGCTGCTGATATAACTCTTCCACCCAGTAATGGGCTGTAGGGCATTTGTACATGAATAACATCAAACTTGTGTCGGGACAGAAGCCGCTTAATTTTGTACTTAGGCGCAAATAACGGGGTAGATAATACATTTTTGTTAAATCCAACCCGAAGATTCTTGCTGAGCGAATGAACATTATCAATGTCACGACGTTTTGTATTGCCAGTAATATAATGAACTTCGTGTCCTTGACTGCTGTAATAACCGCCAAGAGTTAACACATATTGCTGTACTCCATCTGTAGAATCTAGCGTATCATCGAGTACAAATGCTATTTTCATTATTTTTCCAACAAGTGGTAATAAAATTTTTCGTAACTAGCGACTACCTTGTCGTAATCAAATTGTTTTACATATTCCGATGCCCATTCACGCCATGCAGTTCTAAGCTGTTTGTCATGCAGTAGCACATGAAGTCTTCTAGCAAACTCTACGGAATCTTTGGGGTTAACTATCGATATTTCGCCAAGTTCCTTCATAACTCCTGTGTAGCCTGGGTTATTTCCGGC
>JBFJNW010000081.1:0-3663 GCA_041617975.1 Saccharimonadales bacterium (SeqCode) | reverse complement strand
TGGTAGAGTTTTCGATTATCTCAATATTTTCTGGAGGGCTAACAACGGGAGCTGGTTTAACGAGCAAATATATTAATGTACACAACAGACCTATGATTACTACAATAAACCCGAACCAAAGTTTCTTACGATGCATAAAAATACCTCTTTTCTGTATACTATGCTACTAGATGAGGGGTAAAAAGTTTACTACAAATGGTGTACAAGAGAGTGTTAGGCCGATTTTTGTTGCGCTTTTGGGATCGGTTCTTGTTGCTGTTGGTGGTTATTTTTTGTATCAGCGTCAGAACGCCAACAATTTGAATTCAGATGTAAGTGAATCTGTTGCTCCGGAAGAAACACCCCAACCAAAACAGCCAGAAGTTACTGTCGTTAAAGGCAAGTATATGTTCAGCGGTACGATTGTCCTAGCAAGAGCTGTAGAAAACGAAGCAAAAAGATCTGATGGCACGGTTGATTACGCCCAGCCATTTAGTAAATTCGATACGTTTAATCCAGAACAATACGATGGCTGGTTGGCCGACATCGAATGTCCGGTTACTACTAATTACATCCCTTATCGAACCCAAGTTGCAAACACGGTATTCAACTGCCCACCGGAATTTATCCCTGAACTAAAGAAATACATAACTATTGCCAATGTTGCCAATAATCATACTCGCGACCAAGGCGATGAAGGATTTTCTGAAACAGTAAGGCACCTTGAGGAGGGCGGAATTCAGACAGTTGGCCATTGGGACCCTAGAGAAATTGATGACATTTGTGAGGTAATAGCCTTGCCAGTAAGGCTACAAAAAGATGACGGCAAAGAAGAGCAAGGAACGCTGCCTATGGCATTTTGTGCATGGCATTATTTCCAAAAAGACCCAGCACCTGGAGAGATTGAAGAAGCAGCAAAATACGCTGAAATAATGCCGGTATTTGCCTTTATGCAAGTTGGAGTAGAATACCGAGATTCTGCTGATCCGCGTCAGGTTGAATTTGGCAGGAAAATAATAGACCAAGGATCAGAGTTCTTAATAGGCAACAGCCCGCATTGGGTGCAAAATACCGAGAACTACAAAGGTAAGCTCATAGTTTATTCAACAGGTAATTTTATTTTTGATCAGCTTGATGCAGAAACCAACAGGGGATTAAGTATCTCTGCAGACATGACAATTCCATATGACGAGAACGTACAAGCTTGGTTAGACCTCGGCAAGACTTGTGAGCCTCGAGGCGATAATTGCTTTAAGTTAGCAAAAGACCTCGGCCTTAAAAAGGTCGACATTGATCTGGTGTTTGATGCAATCGGGAGCAGCGGAGGCTATACTCATTTGACTCAATTAGCTACACCAGATTTACAAGCCGCAATAGAAGCAAGAGCCAACTGGAAAACCACTCTAGAGGGCCTCACAAATTAGCTAGTGTATACTCATACACATATGAAAAAGACAGATAAGTTACCAGAAAGACTATTCTGGGTAGATCTTGAGATGACAGGATTGGATCCGCAAAAAGATGTAATTCTGGAAATCGCAGCAGAAATAACAGACTTTAACTTTAAAACTATTGAAAGCTACGAAGCGCAAGTTCGCGGCGGAAATAGGAATACTGTGGTTAAGCGCATGCAGGCCAACACATGGTGGGCCGATTACCCGGACAACCGCGATACCTTTTTAGACGGTCTAGACAAGGCTATGCCCCTCGGGGTTGTTGAGGATGAGCTTATTGCACTGCTTAAGCGACATTTTGGAAATGAGCCAGCAATACTCGCCGGCAACTCTATTCATTCTGACAGGGGGTTTATTAAGCAGTGGTGGCCATCATTGGACTTAAAACTTCATTACCGAATGCTTGATGTTAGTAGCTTTAAATTACTGGTTCAAGGGAAGTATGGTGAGGTTTTCGAAAAAGACAGTCCACATCGTGCATATGACGACATCCAGGCAAGTATTGCCGAGCTTGAACATTATATCGAATTCATGAAATCACAATAATTGCTTAAATCATGGTCTACTTTGCTGACATAACTATCAACGGCGAAATCCTAGGCATAGAACATTTGATTGTTTTATTAATCCCATTATTCGGCAGATATCTATTTATGTATGCAGGTTGGAGGAAAAAACTCAAACTTCTTAAGGCCAAAAATACTGTCGTTACTCAATACAATGCACCACCAGATATACCGCCTGCGTTTTTTGGTGCAATTGTCGACAATAGAATGTCATATCAAGATTTTATAGCCACGATCATATCCATGGTCAATAGAGGTAATCTTAGTATGTCGTATGATTCAGCTAGTCAAGAATACATAATAAAAAATGAAGGCAAGCCCCAACGTGGACTGCTTGAACACGAGTCATATGTAATTTCGATTTTTGGCAAGCAGCCAACATACGCCAGTTCGATAAAAAACCAGATCGATTCATTTATGAAATTTAATTTTTTACTTAGCAGGGATTTACAAAACTCAGGATATTATTTTTTTGAAAAGAATATTAATCAGATGATTCATACTCAATACTATCCTGCCGCATACAAAAGGTTGATTATGAGAGTAGTTGACGATCCATGGAATATTCCATTTTTCATAATAAGCGTATTTTATCCACCATATGCGTTTATATGGCTGATCATCATTTTGGTTTACTTCAATCGAATAGGTTTATATTCGATGAGGACAAAAAAATGGGAAGAACAATGGCCGAATCTAGCTGGTTATTATAATTATCTATCAGTCGTTGAGTCCGACAAAAGAAGTAATGATCTCGACAATCACAAAGGTGATTATGTTGTATCGCCACACGATGCTTATCTAATATCTGCTCAACTACAGAAGCAGTGGCTATCAGTATTTGGCAATATGAAAGAAATTGGTGCAGGTGGATCTGAATACAACACAATTTAATTAACAGATAAGTTACAATAATTGTTATGAATCATAAAGACGTAGAAAATTATGTACTAAGCATGCCAAACGCAGAGCTTGATTATCCGTTCGGTGAAGAAGTGGCTGTTTATAAAGTTGGAGGCAAAATGTTTGCTCTAATTCCAGAAGGCAAGAATCCGGTACAGATAAGCCTAAAGTGCGACCCACAACTTTCACAAATTCTTCGTGATAAATATGAAACAGTTCTAGAGGGCTATCACCTAAACAAAAAGCACTGGAACACGATTCTCTTAAGCGGACAACTGCCCTGGGAAGAGATACAGGCACTGATCAGGCATAGCTACGACCTTGTTATTAAAAACGATAACGACACTCCAGATATTAATTAGAAGATTATTTACTAAGTTCTGATGCGTCAGTTATCTTCTTGAGGTTTTTGAATAAATCGTCGTATGCTGCTTTATTATTTTTAGACTTGGATTCTTCAAAGGCACTAGTAAGCGCTTTTTGATATTCTTTTATTTCCACTACAAGTAGTTCGATAAATGCTTCGTCGAACTGGCTTCGCTGTTCCGCATCTGTCAAGGTTTTGTCGGTTTTTGAATCTTGGCCGGCTGCTAAAAGTTTTTTCTCTATTTTTTGGTCCTTAGTTGCAATTTCCATAATCGTGGGCAATGAAGACTGGAGCGTTAAATTAGTAGTTGTTGCTATGTTTTTAGCCGATTGGCCCTGAGCTTTGTCCATGCCGATTTCAGATACACGAATTAACTCAGTATGAAGTTGAGCCA
>JBFJNW010000080.1:0-3780 GCA_041617975.1 Saccharimonadales bacterium (SeqCode) | reverse complement strand
TTGCGGCCCAGGTCGTATCATTTGAAGACTTGATGTCTGCGGGTTCTGAATCTGCCGCAAAAAGTGCAGGCAAAGTTCGAACCGAAGGAAAAACTTACGTCATGCAACCAGACGATGTCGTAGAGTTCCGATTTAATAATTAGTTATTTTCTTGCTGCCAACTAAGCGATATGTTTTTAACTACTCTAAACAGATCTTGTATTGGCGGAATCGTGTTGTCGTCGTAATAATGTTCTAAACTAATAAAATTTTGTAATACATCAAGGCAAGCTGTTTCATCACCGATCATATGCATGTGATCTATCGCGTTAACTGTTGCAAATGGAGTAGCTATTACTAACCTTTTCATGGCAATTCGCTTTAAGTAGTCGTAGGCTACGTCTAAAGAAAATCCATTAATTAAGCCATCAGAAACAAGAATAACTACGTGGTGCCGCAAACGTTCTTTAGGAATTTCTCCATCGTTACTAAGAAGCATATTAAGCCTATGGAAGCCCTCTAGTCGCTGTGCTTCTATATAAGAATGAAACTCAGCGTTAAACTCTTCTAATTGCCCAACACTATATTTATTGTTATACGTGAACGTATCGCCACTCGTAATACTTGCCACAGCATCAGGCTCACCAGGAAGGTTTATATTTTCTGTTAAAAGCAAAGAAAGATTACCGTGTAATTTCATGGCGATCTGTGCACCAACAATAACAGCCCCTTCGCTTAGTGCGACAATGGCTATGTTTTCTTTTTCTAAGTGAGTGAGCTTGTCTGCTAGTTGTTTTCCAGCATCAGCTCGGCTTTTAAAATACATTGGCTAAAGTTTAGCACATTTAGAGGTGATTATTTGGCCACTTTTAGTAAATAAAATCGCTCAATGTTACCCTTAGACCCACTTATATCTGAATCGGCCTTATCTACAATTATGAATAAACTTTTTACCCACATTTCAAAGTCTCTTAATACCTTTCTTCGCATTGCATCATTTTTAATGACACCCTTGTGCTTCACCCCTGTTTCTCGGGCCTCAAACTGTGGTTTCATCATTGCAATTAGCTGAGTATCTGGGTGCATAAATTTAACTAAATGTGGCAATATATCCCGTAAACTTATGAACGAAACATCCACGACAATTCGGTCAATTTTATCACTAGTATTAAAATCGCGAATATCGGTCTGCTCATGAAGTTCAATTTGAGGATTGCCATGTAAGCTCGGGTGTAGTTGCTTGGTACCAACGTCGACTGCGATAACTTTTTTTGCACCATTTTGTAATGCGTAGTCGGTAAAGCCACCGGTGCTTGATCCAACATCCAACATGACAGTGTTTTTAAACTGCAGGTTCAAAGATCTAGAAGCAGATGCTAGCTTAAAGCCTGCCCTACTTACATATACCTCTTTTTTTAAGATTTTAATTTTGTCGTTTTCTGAAACAAGTTCACCGGTTTTTTTAATTTCTCTACCGTTAACGGTAACAAAACCTAGTCGAATAAAGTTGTTGGCCTGGCTACGTGAATTAACTAGACTTCGATCCATCATTTCGATATCTAGTCGTTGTTTATTCATCGTGATGAATAATTAACTCGGTTCCATGAACCTCTGCGTCTGGGTGATCTGGTGTCATAGGCGCGCTATCCTCAGGATTAGGCAAAACCGGTGCTTCAGGACCAGCTTGTTTAGTTTTTTCATTGTCTAGATTTTGAGAAAGCTTTTCTTTGCGAAGTTGCTCTGCTTCTTCGGCACGTCTCACTAACTCCGGAACTATTGAATCGTCAGCGTCAGTCATGATTTTATTTTACGCGCTCCCTGTATGCACCAGTTGTAGTGTCCACAGAAATAAGATCATCTTGCTTAATAAAAGCCGGAACTTTTACGGTAATTCCCGTTTCGAGCTCGGCGTCTTTTAAGACACTGCTTGTGGTGTCACCCTTAACCACATCAACGGTTTGAACCACTTTAAGCGGCACGTTTTTTGGCAGTTCTACTGCAATTACACGATCTTCGAAAAACTGAGCGGTTACAGTATCGCTCTCTTTCAAGAAGCCCAGTTGATGCTCAAGATCTTCGTTACTTAGCTCAAACTGCTCATAAGTTTCTTCGTCCATGAAATGACACATATTGCCATCCGTGTAGAGGAATTGAAGTTTTTTATTGGTTACATCAGCTGGCTCGATTGAATCGTTGCCTTTATAGGTTTTATCTAAAACCTTGCCATCAATTAGACTTTTAATCTTAACGTTTACTATTGAGCCTCCACGACCCATGACCTTTTGACCATAATCAATTACACGGTAAGGTGTGCCTTCTATTTGAAATATTTGGCCTTTTTTTAGATCTGTTGGGCTTAGTGCCATGAACTCTCCTAGTAATTATCAAATTTTCGTATATTGTCTCGAAGCTCTCGCATTACATCAGAAAACGAATTAACATCGTTCTGACTCATAACCGGAGAATTATTAAGTTGATTAAACTTATTCTCAAGTTGCTTAATCGTACCTTCGATTGATCTTGGTGACTTACACACCTGCAAACCATCTTCGACGGCTCTTAATTTATCCTTCAGCCAGCGTGCCTCGCCATGAGAATGGTCGTCAATTGCATCTTTTAATCGATGCTCCAGTTGGATGACTTGCTTGCGCATTGCATCGTACTGGGACTTATTCATGCTTAACCTTTAGCAACAAACGGCAATAACGCAATGTGTCGTGCTCGTTTGATTGCTGCGCTTAATTTACGTTGTTCGTTTTCTTTAAGACCTGTTTTCTTGCGTGTCTCAATCTGCCCGAACTGGTTAGTGTAGCGCTGCAATGTCTTAACGTCTTTGTAGTCAAAGTACGGTACGTCAGTATGTTTTTTAAATATCTTAGCCATCATTAAATCCTTGTCTTAATTAAAATGGGATGTCGTCTAAGTTTATTGGCTCGTCACCAATATCTTCGATTACTTCATCCTTTTTTGTAGCGGTTTTTGCCTTAGGTGCACTACTGTTTCCACCTTCATAGTTTGTTGAGCTCGCGGATCCTCCACCAACAAAATTAAAATCTTCTACTACTACTTCAACTTTGCTTCGCTTGTTGCCGTCTTGTTCCCATGATCGCTGTTGTAAGCGACCAGATACCAAGATAGCTCCGCCTTTTTGCATATATTGAGTAATGATTTCCCCTGCTTTACCCCAAGCATTACAGTCAATGTAGTCTACTGCTTCTTGAGTTTCGCCTTGTGCGTTCTTCCAGCTTCTGTTCACAGCAAGACTGAAGCTTGCTACTGACTGACCACTTGGTGTGTTGCGCAATTCTGGGTCACGTGTGAGATTTCCCATCAATACTACTTTGTTAAATCCTCGTGCCATTGAATTTCTCCTTATATCCCTATTCTATCACTCTAGTCTTCGTCGTCTGAATCGTCGTCGTCTGAATCGTTACTAACGATTCCTGCTGCTTTTCGCTTTGCCTGCTTGTCTTTAATCATTTCGGCCTTAGCAATTGATTTTTCGTCGCGTTTTGTAATCAAGTATCTCAACACTTCATCAGTGATGTTTAGTGTAGATTCTATCTTTGCTACGTTTTCGCCTGGTACTTCAACGGTGTAAAAAACATACACGGCATAGTCTTGCTTGTTAATTGAGTATGCGAGTTTTCGCTTTCCCCAATTATCTGTTTCTACAACCTTACCTTTATTGTCGGTAAAAATTTTTGTTACCCGTTCTTCAGATTTTGTTAAATCTACTTATAGATAGGGGTGATAAAGCTCGGCTATTTCGTACTTAGTCATTTTGACTACTTCCATTGG
>JBFJNW010000079.1:0-3983 GCA_041617975.1 Saccharimonadales bacterium (SeqCode) | reverse complement strand
GTGTATTTTCGAAGTCTTTGAGCAAGCTGAGGGCCACTTCCACCCATGTGAAGTAGTGTATCGTAAAGATCATTTATGGTTGGTGGTGGCGAAGTGTGAGTCAGCGGGTCATTTGTTATGCCGGCTTTGGCGTAGGTTTCTATAAGTGCAGCATCAAGGTCAGCCTCTTCTGAAGGTGCAAGCGCGGGTGTGACCGCTCCGCCGCCGGCTCCAGCTTGTGCCATTTGAGCTTGAGCCCCGCCCATCATGAGGCGCAATAACCCATGAAGCGTAATCAAGTTGCTACGCAGAGCATTGTCAGCCTCTTCTCTGTCTACGGCTTTAGGCAGATCAAATGGGTTGATTCTAGTTGGTGAACTAAGGCTTAATCGAACATATGCCCCACCAACAGCTTCGGCCATGCGTTGGTATTCGTTTTCTGGATCAATAATAAATACTTCGGTGCCGAACATCATGCTTCTTAGTGCCTCAAGCTTTACGGTAAAAGATTTACCTGCTCCAGACTTAGCAAATACCACAGAGTTTCCGTTTTCTAGGCTAAAGCGGTCAAAAATCACCAGTCCAGAGTTATGCATGTTAATGCCGTATAAAATCCCGTTGTCTTGAGTTAAGTCAGCTGAAGTAAAAGGAAAGCTGGTGCTAAGTGCCCCAGTGCTAAAGTTTCTGCGGATTTGAAGCTGGTCACTAAATTGCGGGATAGTACTGTTTAAGCCTTGTTCTTGCTGGGATGTCGCAGGTTTGGAGTAAATTAACTGTTGGCCAAGCATTGATTCCACCTTGTGGGAGATATACTCTAGCTCGTCCATCGACTCGCCATAGATCGTAAAATAAAGCCCAAATCGGAAGAAGCGCTCTTCGCCAACTTGAAGTTTATCGCGCATTTCTTCTGCGTCCTGAATGGCAGCTTGTGCACCAGGGTCGCGCACTTTGCCTTTCTCGCTATTGATCTGTATATCTGCCTCAAGTCGCGACACTTTTTTACGTAAGTTTTCTAAGACCACTTGGCTTTCTACTGGATAAATGTAAATAGACAAGTCCAAAACTTCATCGATGTTTACCATGCTGCTTAACCAGCCAGTGAAAATTTGGCGAGGATAGCCATAGACGTAATAGGTGCGCGCGTAACGCGTTCCAATCTGAAAATGCCCATTAGAAAAAACTATAGAGCTCGGTGCTATAAAGTCCCTTAATGCTGTAACGCCCTTCTGGAAGGCTGCCTGAACTTCTTGTTCTTCTTTTGCACGTTGTTGTTGAGCTGCAAGAACCGGGTCTATTGGCTGTTGTTTTTTGTTTCCTAGTAATCCCATTTAAAATAAATCCCTGTCTAAGTTTGGTTGCGCGGCTTGGCCTTCACCCTTTGTTACTATCGGTGCTGTCATGGTGTCGAACTTTTTAAGGTGTTGACGGGTGGCGGTGTCAGGATTGTAGCTGTCGTAGTAAAGCTCGATGAGTTCTTGGGTGTCTAGTGGTATGCCTTGGATGCTGGCTTGCTGTAAGCCACCAAGGACCGCATTTACACGGTTTCTTAGCTCGTCCTTAGCTTTAACTAACGAAGCTTCATTGATTGTAACGTGCGCTTCTTTTGGTCTAAATATTCCACCGAGGCCCTTTAGCAAACTTTTACTGCTTTCTACAGCTGCTTTTATATCGCCCTCTGGGAAGTAAGGAATAATTACGTAAAAATTCTTGTCCATAATGTTGGTTTGGAGCGACAAATTATCAATATAGGCAATGTAATCTTCCATTAAGAGTGCAAGTAGCATGTTGTCGTGCTCGCCTCGAATTTTATCTAGCTTTTGAATATACGGTGCAAGGTCTACCTTTTGAGATCGTAGGAATATCTGAACTGGAAAGTACAGAGAATTTAAGAAACCTTGATAGCTATATTCTACAGCTTCACGTTCGTCAGGGCTCATCAGGTCAAAGTTAATTGACTTTACTGCAACAACAGACCTAAAAGATCCATCGCTCATTATGACTATGCCGTCTCTTATTTCTGCAATTTGTAAGGAGTTCTGGGTGCTATTAGGGTTAGATTGAACCGGAGCAGCATTTGGCTGTTGATTCGCGCCATTTACTTGACCACCAACAAACTGACCAGGTTGTTGTGACTGGAATTGCTGAGCGCTAGCCTGCTGGTTAACATCATTCGGATTCATTAATTAATTTCCTCACCCTCGGAAGTTTTTGCTGACAATTTGTTTAATGTAGTGATATGACCACCTCGTCAGGCGGTTCTTCCTTGCGCTTATTTGCTTGCCGCGCAATTGTCTCCACATTTAAATCGTCATTATTTGCAAGTCCCAGTATAGCAGGATCAGGGGTAGATTTTCTAGCTGCTTCTGCAGCTTTTTGGGCTGCTATTTTTGCAGCTTCTGCTTCCGCTTTTTTTCGCTCCTCGGCCTCTTGCTTGTCTTTCTTTTTTTGCTCAGCTATCGGGAGAATGGTTTTTACTCTTGAGTTGTGGTGCACAAGTTCTTTATTGTGTTTGGAGCTATGAATTTTTTCTAATATCTCGTCTTCGTTGAGATCGGTTTGAGGTGTTGATTGAGAAGTTTGAGGATCATCTGATGGTTGTATTTGCTGAGGGTTATGTGGTGTAACAACGTTTCCCTGACCCATTTGCATGCCAATTGGGGTGTGCGATGGGTCGTTTTGGCTCATAAACCAATAGTCTGGATTAGTAGAGTCATCTGCATTGGAGAACTTTTCCGGATGTGAAAGCTTTTCTCTAATATTTTCCCTGTGCTGTTTGGTAGACGAAGATATCATTTGGTCAATTTTCTGTGCAGTTGGGTTGTTTGTCTCGTCTAATACGTCGTCCTCCACACTAACATCTGAGGAAATGTTTGTTTGCTGAATCGTGGTGCCTGACGTTAATCTATCGGACTGGGGCTCACCTGGGCCAAATGGCGCACTGCTTAACTGCTTTACGGCCCATCCACGGCTGTCAACGGTCTGAGCAAGCGCAGACAGCCGACTTCGTACCTGAGTTTGATCCAAGCCATCTGTAAGCCGCTGCTCAATTTTTTTTGGAGCAGTAATTGATACTAGTTGCTTGACCCCAGATTGATCCCATATGCGCTTACGTGGTTTAAAAAAGAACCTCACTTTAGCCAGCAGCCATATTTCTGTTGGCTGCGCTTTGCTCCAGGGGTAAGCCAGTACACCAAAAAACGCAGCTGGGGGTACTAACAAAAATCCAACAAACCCTGCCCCTTTTGTAGCAGCAAGAAATGTTATATACAAACAAACAATACAAATAGCAAAGTAGATAAACTGTTTTAGACTAAATGGTCCAAAAAGCTTATCATCTGCTTCAATATCCTGGATTACCTTATACGTCGCCATCTAGCCATAAGTATAACGGACAAAACAGAATCATAAAATACGACATTGTCTGTTCTGCAGCGCTTTATACATAAATTTAGTTTTGTTTGTCTAATGTCGATGGAGGCAATGTTGAAGATCTTGAAGCACCCTGCACCGGAGGCTCCTTACGATAAACGCCGGTTGCAATAGCAAGCTTCCTTACTTCTTCATTGGTGTGCGCAGAACCAGAAGGGTTAACTTGTACACCACCTCCTGAGCCACCCGAAGTAATAGGTCTGCCGTCCTCTTCACCTACCACAGTTCCACCACCACCACCTCTGTTAACGAATGATTCAGAGATTGCAGCAATTTTTCTTTGGGTTTCTTGTGCTTTTTGCATTTCGTCTGGATCAACTGTTCCGCCTGCAGCTCCACGAGCCCAAAGATTGGCTTCAGTGGTTTTGGCTTTTTGATGTTCGTCACGAAGAACCTTGAACTCTCTTGCGGTAAGTTGAGATGCTTGATAGCTCCCACGTTTTTCGTATAGTTCGCTTGCAAATTTTTCTCCGTTAACATCACCCGTACTGGAATCAGTATGTTTGTATGAAAGCTTGTCTCCTTGATTTGCAAATGCCGCACCAATCCACGTACCCCCAACTTGGTTGTCGGTT
>JBFJNW010000078.1:0-4047 GCA_041617975.1 Saccharimonadales bacterium (SeqCode) | reverse complement strand
TGATCACGCTTGTTAATTTTTCGGATTCCACTACCAGCACCAATTTAGATTATATTGGTGACTACAAAAATAGTACTATTTTAATTAGCAGCAGAAGTCGTAATGATAGCTCATTTGATATTAATAATTTGACTCTTGAACCCAACGAAGCAATCGTTATAAAGATAGATTAACTTTCGAAGGCAATACTTCTTGCTTAAGGGGGGAGCCTCAGATATAATGCTACGGTCTCAAGTATTTTTACTAGGGAAGCACCTACAAAATTTATAAGGCATTGTGCCTTATATTCCGGGGTAGCTCAGCGGTAGAGCGGGACGCTGTTAACGTTTAGGTCGCTGGTTCGAATCCAGTCCCCGGAGCCAAGCTGGAATAGATGAAGTCAGAACTGTTAATTCGGTTCTGACTTTTTGTATCCCCAGAATAGAATCGAAACCGACTAAGATATAAAGATCATGTATCTTTTTTCTAATTATCGGAGTATTTTAAGAATATGGAAAATAACTTAAATAACCCTTCAAACACAGAATTGAAAAAAATAGATAATGTAGAAACTTTTAAAAGTAAAAAATGGTTCGTAATAACCTTGGTTATTGCTGCACTGTTCGCTATTGGAGTTGGTTTATTCATGTCAGGTACTTCTAGTAAAGACGAGGTCACCAAAACAGAAGCATACAGATTTGTAAATAATAACTCTGTAGTATGCACGCATAACTTCCAAGAAGACCAAATTGATTGTATAGACGTAGATAATGATCAGAAACAGACAATTGATATTCCGGATGAATACAAAGTCTTAACTTCTATTCAGCCAAGTCATGATGGCACCAGATTACTATTAAGCCTTATATCAGATTCAGATAACACTAGGTATGTTGTAACTGATACTAGCTTTAAAAATCCAAAGGACGTTGTAATACCCTACGATGAAGTAGGTGAGCCATACGAGGGAATTATTTGGGGTAGCGACTCAAGCATGCTACTTATCACGAAGCAAGTCCGTGAAGAAAATGATGCAGATTTTCTACCTGCACCATTAATTGTGTGGAATTACGATATAGCGACCAAAGAAGCCAAAAGGATATTCAAAAATGGTGATTTTGATGAGGTATCGTTACAATTGATACAGGTGGTAGGAGCTAATGATGAATATCTGTTCATAACCCAGCCAGTATCCAAAAACTGGGTTGCTACGGACACAGATCCACCGGCACACGCTTTACTAGCAGTTAGGCTAGATGATGGTTTTGTGAGAATTATAAATATTGAAGATGTCGTAAAGATTGATAACCGCAACAAATATGCTTCGGGAATTGATATTAAGTATGACCCTGTGGTATCGATCTTTTACTTTAGTGGACAAAATCAAGTATCAGATACTGATTACCAGAATTTCTATACTGCAGCAAAGTTAGTTGATAATAATGCTTTAGAGGTTGAAGAAATATCTACATTAACCAGTGAGGCGCAATATAACGGCATAACTACCGCAAAAGGAACATTGGTAGGTGACTGGTCTAATGAATCTGAGGGCTTTAACTATAGCTTAGTCGCTTCTCCAGAAGAGAACCATGAATTACAAAGTTTAAATCCAGACAAGGATAATACAAAATTCGTAATAGCAACTTTACCAACCACTGAATAAAACTTACTAACACAGTACAAAGAATTAGACTTTGCAATCTAGCTTAATTGCAGTTATGACTTGCTCTATTGTTGTGAGCCAAATAAAGTCCGTCCATTTATGGGCGGTTTTTATTTGTCTTTGAGAATTGTGTTGGATTCAAGCGACTTGCCAACTTGTTGGCGATAGTCGCGCCAGTTCGATAATCCCCCGAAGCCCATGTCTTCAATCGGGCGGATTATACCTAAGTAATCCAGTCTCCGGAGCCAAGAAGAAGTACTTTATATGGAAACGGATTAATTTTGCGATGTTGATCTAAAATTATACAATTGATATAAATCACCAGGAACTTATAATGAACATCAAGAAGAAAATAATAATCGGAGTAATTGGTACTTTTGTATTTTTTGGTGTTCTTGGTGCTTTTTTACCTGGAGAAGAAAAAAGTAAAGACTCATTAGAAAATAATAAGCAGCAGGCTGGCGAAACTGCTCAAAACAATAATGAACAACAAGAAGATATAAGTGAGCCCACAGATAATCAGGAAATTAAGACTTCAGGTTTTGAAGGTTTTAGAGAACCAATCGAAAATAGTGGAGTATATTCAACTGTAACAAAAGACGGAAAATATTCATTAACATACTCATCTTTAGACTTTTTAGAAGTACATTCAGAGACATTTCCCGTTGATAGAGAAAAAGTTGAAGTTAATGGTTTAAAAGTTGACGTCGGATACAATGAGTCCAACGAATTCTACAAGCCTTACGAAAAATTAGCTTTTGATTTTAAGATTAATAAGCTTAATTACTCTGGTGAAGTAAGCAGCCTTAATTCAGAGTCAGATAAGAATGGTCTTATGCAAACTCTAACGAAATTCATATCTGAAATCGCAACAAATTAGAGTTTTCATACTCGGATTATTCATCCAGGTAGAGCAAAAACAAAATAGATTAAGAATGAACTGTTTATTTGGGTAAAGATATTTTAGTTTAAAATAATCAAAGGTCAAACTTTTGTTAAACTATACTTATGTTTAAAGTAAATAATCAGAGTGGGTTTGGTCATTTAATTATTATTTTTACCGTAATTCTGGTTTTTTCAGCTAGCCTTGCTGCTTACAAATTTGTTAGTACAAATAATAATTCCACTTCAAGCGAGGAATTTACTTATCATGGCTCTAATCGACCTATAAATGACGTTGACCATGAAGAAAATGAAACCAATTCGAACAGTGAAAATAAAACTAGTACAGACAGTGTAAATGACGAATCCCACACTTCGACCAATGAAGAAGGTCAATCAAACGACAGTAGTCCATCAAGTAACAATAATAATTCGAATAACAACACTTTAGCACCGTCTACTGGTGGATCATCGGGAGGTAATAACCCCAAGCCCCAGACTAAATTATTTAACATTGATTCATTCAGTTTTGGCTACTCAATGAGAACTATGGGCGTAAGTCCAGGTGACGTAGTTACAGTAAATCTTACAAATAGTGGTGGAAAACACGATTGGGTAATCGATGAGATAAGTGGAGCTTCAACAAAAATTATCAATGGTGGGCAAACAGATTCAATAACATTTACAGTTCCTCAAAATACAGCCGGGAAAACATTCAAGTTTTACTGTAGCGTCGGAAATCACCGCGCACTTGGCATGGAAGGTGTCTTTATAGTTTCTTTGTAGTTAAATTTGTAAACAGTCCACAACTTAATCCAAAAGAAAGGAGTCGAGCATTTATGTTAGGCTTTTTTCTTTTAGATTCATGGAATGAATCGGAGTCGAACTAGATTGCTCGGAACGAGCTGGATCGATAATCAAGTGAGACCGAGGAAGCTTGCTTACTCGCAGCTTGTACAAAATATATCCTTTTAGTATTGTTTCTGGTATCAAATATTATCTCTATGCCTGGGTATTTAAATAAGAAATCTTGTGTAGGTATGGACATTTTCATTTTTTCTGATATAATAGTTTTGTGACCCATATTGACTCTTTTGAACACAAAGAAACAAAATACATATTTGAACCACCTGTTCAATGCGTTGATGAAACCATAGACTCTTTAGCTATGTTGTCGGCACGTGCATTGGTAGGTACAGGTGACTATGCCCATGACATAGCTGGTGTAACAGAAGATATAGCTGCGCTATTTACTGCGATTGATGATAATAATCCCGACTATTTATCAAAGTTTATAACATCATTACTGAGCGGTAATCGTGTGGGCTATGTAGTTACGTACTTATCCGAATAATTATGAATTTCATCAATCTAGGAAAATTAATCACGGTAGCTTAGGATACTTTGTGATATATATTTGTTAGACAATTGCCTTATGCTAAATATATTTGTGTTAACCCCCCCCACGGCTTAACCTAATAATCAAATAATTTTTATTTTATATAGCTTATTTAGTGTAGTTA
>JBFJNW010000077.1:0-4066 GCA_041617975.1 Saccharimonadales bacterium (SeqCode) | reverse complement strand
GACTTTGTTAAAGCTAGTCCGAGTAGGTTTAAGCAGCTCGCTAGAGTTCATAAAAAACACGGTGGCACGGTATTAACTTGCGTAAAAGCTACGTCCGATGCGGACTATCAACGCTATGGTTTTGTAGCAGGAGATGAAATTGAAGATGGACTAATTAAGGCAACAAGCATTATAGAAAAGCCAGGAAGCAGGGAAAAGGCTGGATCGGACTTTGCATCTGTAAGTGGGTATATTATTGACCCAGCTATATTCCCGTACTTGCACAAAAGAAAGAAGATCCTTAAGCCTAACGAAGAGTTTATTATGCAAACTGCAATGCAAGATATGATTACTGACGGGCACAGCATTATTGGTCGAGAGATAAAAAATGGTAAATTTTATGACGCTGGGAACAAATTAGATTATCTTAAAACGGTAGTAGATTTTGCGCTTGATCGAGACGACATTGGGAATGAATTCAGAGAGTACTTAAAAACGATAGTATAGTCGCTATTCGACGGTGACGGATTTTGCGAGGTTGCGTGGCTTGTCCACGTCTAGACCTTTATGGGTTGCCACGTGGTAGGCAAATAGCTGCGTTGCAATAGCTACTAGCAGTGGCTGCAGGGGCTCTAGAGTGTCTGGAAGATAAATTACGTCATCTGCTAAGCGCTTTATTTTTGTATTGCCTTTGGTGGCTAGCGCAATTATTGGACCACTGCGAGCCTTTATTTCTTCTATGCTGGACATTGTTTTGTCTAGCAACTTGGAATTTGTGGCAATTACAAAACTTGGGAACTGCTTGTCTATTAATGCGAGCGGCCCGTGTTTAAGCTCACCAGCAGCGTAGCCTTCTGCGTGAATATAGCTGACCTCCTTTAGTTTAAGTGCGCCTTCCAGAGCCGAAGGGTAATTATGGGCCCTGCCGATAAACAAGAAGTCTCTATTATCTGCATATTTTTTGGCAAGAGTTTTAATAGATTCCTCTTGATCTAGAACTTTTTTGGCAAGGTCTGGAAGCTCTTCGAGCGATTTTAGTAGTGGCTTATACAGCTTGGTGTTTCCATCCGACAAATGAAGTGCGATTTCTGTCAAAATTGTCACCTGTGCAATAAAAGCTTTAGTGCTGGCAACAGAAAGTTCTGGTCCTGCGTGGCAGTAAACACCAGCATCAGTCATCCGTGCAATGGTTGAACCAACAGCATTTACGATGCCAAGTGTCAGTACACCAAAACTTTCTACTTTTTTAAGAGCTGCAATCGTGTCGGCGGTTTCCCCAGATTGGGAAATGGCAAGAAGCGCCGTGCTGCGAGAAAATGGCTCTTTCCGGTATTTGAACTCTGAGGCTAGCTGGACTTCTACTGGGATTCCGGCAATTTCCTCAATCAAGTACTCTCCAACAAGCCCCGCGTAATACGATGTACCGCAAGCAACAATTACGATTCTGTCTATAAACCTTAATTGATCAATAACCGTGTCTAGGCCACCTAGCTTTACTGTGCTTGATTCTGAGCGGACGCGACCTCGTATTGCCGACTGAATGGTTTGCGGGGCTTCATGTATTTCTTTGATCATGAAATGGTCGTATTCACCAAGCTCTGTAAGTTGCGAGTCGTGCTGCAGGACTTCGTGTTGGCGCTGTACCTCAATTGCTTTTTGTTGGTCGAAAATTTTGACTGAGGTTGCGCTCACTACAGCTGTTTCAAAATCATCTAAGTAGATTACTTTTTTGGTTTTTGCGAGCAGGGCATTTGCATCTGACGCGATAAAATGTGTGTTGTCTCCTTTGCCGATTACTAAGGGACTGGAAAGCTTAGCCAGGTAGATATTTTCTGTGTCTAATGAGTAAACTGCAGCAATTGCGTAAGCACCACGTAGTTCTTTTATAGCTTCCCGGAAGGCTAGGTTAAAGGATTTTTTAGTTTTTAAGTGCCAGTCAATTAGGTGAGGAATTACTTCGCTATCGGTTTGCGATGCAAATCTGTAGCCTTTTGATATTAAAAAGGATTTTAGTTCTTCGTAATTTTCGACGATCCCGTTATGTACAACAAAAATTGTATTGTCTTTATTGCTGTGCGGGTGAGCATTATCTGTGCTAGGAACACCGTGGGTGGCCCACCTTGTGTGGCCTATAGCGGCCGTGTATGACGATTTATTACCTGGCAATAGGGACTTTAGTGACTCTACCCGTCCAACTTGCTTATAAAGATGCGCAGATTCGTTAAGCAACACGATTCCAGCAGAGTCGTAGCCGCGATACTCTAGTGATTCCAGGCCATCAATTACAAATTTTTGAGCGTTTCCAGTTTTACCAACATAACCAACAATTCCGCACATTTAAGTCCGTCCTTTCAGAATAAAATGAATGTGCGTCTATTGTAGTATGCGATTGACTGCAGAAAGAAAGTTTTTGTTAAAATTCTCTTTTGAGAACTTTTTGGCAAAGCTTTTTATATCATTTGAGTTATATTTACTCGGTTCGAACGAATTTATGGCGGCGGCTAGGGAAATAATAGTTTGCTCGTTAAAGAAAGTTCCAGTTTTACCCTCAACAACGTAATCAAGGGCTCCACCAGCATTGTAGGCTATTACTGGAGTGCCTGCGGCCAGCGCTTCTACTGGTGCAATGCCAAAATCTTCGTGACCGGCAAAGATAAATGCCTCTGCACTACGTAGGCTTTCTTCTACCTGTTCGTCAGAGGCATTTTTGAGAAATTTAATTGTTTTGCCAGCTTGTTTTTTAAGGTTTTTGTACTCTGGCCCTTTGCCGATAATTGTGAGCGGCACTTTCAATTGATTACAAGCTGCGATCATTAAGTCTACTCGCTTGTTGGGAACAAGGCGGCCAACGGTGACAAAACCGGATCTTTTATTTGTCATTTGACGTTTGTCATTTGTCATTTCGACTTCGTCGTCGGTTGTGAAGCGGTCGATGTCGACGGGCGGGAAAACAACAGTAGAATCTCTATCGTAGTAAGTTTTGATGTCGGCTGCAATATGTGTGGAATTGGCTATGAAGTTATCTACTTTTTGAGCTGCATAGTAATCTTTTTTGCGAAGTGGGTTAACTAAAATTTTAAGGCCCAAACGTGCAAATTTATTGAAGATTCCAAAGCCAGGGTTTTTAAGGTAGGCATCGTAATGCCGCCAGTAAAAATGCGTAGGCGTATGGCAGTAGCAAATATGAACGGCATCTACTCGCTTTGTAATAAACTTTGCTTCGCCGTTACCAGATGAGCTAATAATTACGTCGTAACTAGACAAATTAATGTTCCTAAACCATGAAATGCGAAGCAGTGGAAGGAATTTACGGAGTTTAGACAGTGGCCAGTACTGTAAATAGCCAGTTTTGACATTACCGCCCAAGCGCTGTTTCCACTGTTTTGTGGCGTAGCTGGTGTAGATTGGGGCGTCTGGAAACAGCTCATGAAGCTGTAATACGACCTTTTCGGCGCCGCCGCCGATGAGCCAGTCGTGCACTATCGCAACCTTTCGGTTGCTAATAGATGATAGTTCATAGTTTATAGGTGACTGGTTTAAAGAGTTGTTCATAGTTAAGATTTTAAAAATGAAATTATCGCATTAATCTGTTTTTGTAGTTTAACAGAGTCATTTATTAATCGGTTTTCTTCATCTGCATCAATATAATTTAACCTTTTTGCCAAATATATAAAGTTCTTAGTCTCCAGTAAGGATCCATAGGCAATTGAATAAAAATGAGACTTGTCTTTTTTTGTAGGGCGACCAAAACCTTCTGATATGTTTGCCGAGACAGAACTAGCCGATCTTCTGATTTGATTGGTTAGTGAATAGAGCTCTTCTTTGGGAAATCTTTTTGTAAGATCATATATTGAAACAGCATATTCAAGGGCGTCATTCCAAACAGGCATGTCCTCGAATTTGGTAATTTTCTTATCTATCATCTATTTCCTATTATATTTGTGATGCTGTGGCATTAATTGGCTCCGGTGCCTAGGAGCACTACTCGGATGGTTCTGATAAGAATATTTATGTCCATCCAGAAGCTCCAGTTTTGGACGTAATAAACATCTAGCTTTCTGCGTTCTTCAAAACTTATGTCTTCGCG